>JAYVND010000737.1:0-2962 GCA_043758635.1 Bdellovibrionales bacterium | reverse complement strand
TCAGAAAACTCTTTCGCTAAGGACTCGAGAGTTGCGAATTCCTGCGTGAAGTGGGCCCAAACGCGCGGATCAAAATAGGCGAGCGAGTAGTCCTTTAAATTCTTTCTTAAGACTTCGGCTTCAGTTGCCGTTTGGTCAGTCACTGGTGGCGCTTTTGCGTTTCGTCTCGCGGTTTTCATTGCGCTCAGTGTGCTTTGAAATGCCTCGTAACGATCGATCCAAAATTCGTTTTCGGTCGTAAGGAGATCGGCCGCAAGTGTCAGAAAGTCTTCGGCCATGGCGAGCCAATCGGCTTTTACGCTCTCTTCTTTGATCTTCAATGCCACCGATTTTAATTCACGCGCGAGCTTCAGCGCATCTTCACGAAATGCCGATTCAAAATCCTCAAGTCGAAACGAAGTCGCTTCGGGTGCTTCAAGTTGCAAAAGATCCAGTCGCCGAAAGAGCTTCACGAGATGGTTAAAGGTGTATTTCTGTAAGGAGTCTTGTGCTTCTGCGCGGCTCAAAAGAACGTTGCGCAAAACCTGTCGCGCAATTTTTGAAGCTTCCGCAGGTCCAGTTACTTTATAACTTGGATCTACTCCGATTTTGCCGCCGTAGCGTTTCAAAAATAGATCCATCACTCCATGAATGGTCGACACTACGAGGTTCGATCTCGAATTGACGAAGTCCACCATTTCGGGATGCTCGTCGAGCGCCAAGAGCATCAATCGCTCGCGCAATTCTTGCGTGGCTTTGCGAGTGAAGGTCGTGACAACCATACGTGGCCAACGCTTTTCGCGCTTCTGCATATCGGCCGCAACATCCATCACTTTGTGAGTGAGCGTGTAGGTTTTGCCAGCACCAGCGCCGGCGCGAACTATCTCAAATGACTTTACGTGTTCAAGTGTGGGGCTCTGCAAAGCGCACTCCATTGGCAATCGCCACAGATTTTTCGGTCATGCGGATTTGGCGCAAATCGACCTAGTGAAATTTCTGAGATCGCTGTTCTGACCAGAGCTCGCGTACCTGCGAATAAATTCTCGCGGTCTGTAGTCGTTAGGCGGCTCTTCTTTTTGTCGACCGAGAAAAGCCCCTGCTCGACATCGTCGACTTTAAAGCCATTGTCGCGGTTCAAAGGACGCGTGATGTAATAAATTGCGGAGACAACCGCATTCGTTTCGAGCTCGGTGAGCCCCGCTTCGACCGCCATCGAATATAAAATCAATTGGATCTTATTATGTTTCAGCCACGAGCCGTGCTGACTGACCGAAGATTTCGAAGACTTGTAGTCAATCAGTGATAAGTTTCCTGCACGATCGCGGTCAATTCGGTCAATGCGTCCCTTGAAAATTAAATCGCCCGGCGCTTCGATTTTACGAAGTTCACCTGTTAACGGATTGATAAAACCCTGCACCTCGGTCTCGAAACCAATCGTTTTGGTTTCTGGAAATGATGAGCGATTTTCTTCTTCGAAAGTGAGAAACCGTCGTCCCAAATCTTTGAACTTTTCTTTGAGCGGAGGCCATATACGCGGATCGGCAAATTCAACTCGGCTTTCGTTCTTCGCTCGCTCGACAATCATGTCGAGCTCTCCATCGCTCGCGCCAATTGGGAGCTCTTCAAGGGTCAGTAGCTCAAGCAGCTTGTGCATCAAGCTTCCGCGACGGCTCGGATCGACATCGAGATCGAGCTCCGGTTGATCGACCAATCGAAAGAGGTTTTTTGCGGCAAAGATAAATGGACACTGCAAATAATCTTCGATCGAAGAGGCCGACACGCGCTTCACGCCGCCTGCACCAAACTCCGGCAACACTCTATCACCAAGATCCTCTTGCATCGAAAGGTCGAGCCGCTTGGTATGCGACTCGCTCCATTCACGAAATTCAGCGAGCTCTTCGATTTTTGCGTGTTGAATCTCATCCCAGCGAGTGGCCGCCGGCAAATCAACGAGTCCGAGCACGCCTTGCGCGCGGGCTCCCTTGATCCAAAACCAAGACGCGGCCTGCACACCGCCGGCAAAATCAGTCTCTGGAACCGACAAAATCAACTCACGCGCGCGATCTTCAGAAATCCAGCGCGCTTCAAATTCAAGTTTCGCTTGGTCTTCCGACGACAACTGAAAGCCGAGTTGCAACGCGAGGCTCGAAACATCGCTCGCAAGGACTGCGGTACTTGATGACTTACGAAGGGCACCATCGGTGAGACCGATTAAAATCATTTTGATAGCCGGAGAGTTCTCGGCCGAACTCAAGTTGATCACTGAAATTCCGCTTGAGCTCCCGTCGCGGACTCGGCATTCAATGCGAGACGAGAGCTGCTCGAGATATTCGAGCCAGCGCCTCACACCCATTGCAAGCGACTGTGGACACTCCTCAAAAATTCGTTTGAATGCGACTTCAATATGATTCTCGACCGCATCTTCCGGAAGCTGGCGAAGTGACCATGTTACAAAATCATCTCGGGTGAGAAAACTTGCTAAATCAACGTCCGCAGAAAAGCGCTCGCTCACCTCGCGCACGCGTGAGAGATCTTCGCGCCCGTAAATCATTGTGAAAAGAACTTTGAATCGCTCGAAGCTGATCAACCGCCGTCCTTTGCCAGAGGAATCAAAGAGCCCCAGCTCCACATCCGCCTCTGCAAAAGAACCGGTTTTTAATCGCAGATGCGCAAGCCAGCGCGAGATGTCAGGAAAAGTGTGCAGACGTCGGACCTGGTCTTTCTGGCAGAGCACGCCTTCAACCTCGAGATAACTCGAAAGTGAAGGCCAGTACATTTCAATGTCTGGAGCCACGATTGCAATTTGCTCGGGCTTGATGCCCATATCTAACCACATTCGCACGCGCGCGGTCGCATCTTTGACCTCAGCAATCATGGTTGTGAATTTCATGAATTTGAGATCCGCCGTATCTCCAGGAATTTCGGCAAGATTTCTGCCAAGTTCATAGGTTTCGTCACCCGCCGCATGTTGAGCAGTAGCGCC
>JAYVND010000736.1:0-9234 GCA_043758635.1 Bdellovibrionales bacterium | reverse complement strand
AGGTGGGCTGGAATCGAGCAAAAAGTTACTCTCGCTCTTTCCAAAATTTTGCGAAATCTTGGTACCAATTTTGAAGCGCAACATCGAACTTCAGTTGGATGGCGGAGCCGAAGTCGTGATGGTTTTTGACACGGCCGCTGGCGAGCTTTCTCCCGGCGTTTACCGCGAGGCAGTCATTCCATCGTTGAACGAACTCGCACGGATGTTCCCAAAGAAGCTTGGCTACTATGCTAAGAACGCGCACGCGTACCATTTGGATCACTCGTTCTTTCGCGACAAAGGCCTTTTGGCGGGGGTCGGTTTTGACCACCGCTGGGAAATTGGCGGGGCTCTGAAAACTCAAAATGTCGGCTTTGTGCAGGGGAATTTTGATCAAGCATTGCTGTTTATGGCTCCGGACGATTTTGAACATGAAGTGAGGAAATACCTGGAGCCCATCCGCAAGCTCTCCCTAGAAGAACGCGCCGGTTGGGTCAGTGGACTTGGCCATGGAGTTCTTCCGGGCACACCCGAAGACAATGTGCGCAATCTCGTTAAGATCATCCGAGAGGTGATGGCATGAGTGCTTCTTCACCTCACTCGGGCGATTCTAGAGCAACTTTGAAACCGGGGGCCCCCGCGACCACCACGATGGAAGGTGCGGCGGCGACAAAAGAAGAGCTTCGCGATTTAATCAAGAAATACGATGTACCGGCCCCTCGTTATACGAGCTATCCGACGGTTCCATACTGGAGTGAAAATCCAACGACAGAGCAGTGGATTGCATCATTGAAGCAGGCGTTTCAAAAGCCGTCGATGCGTTGGTCGCTGTACATTCATATTCCGTTCTGCGAAACCCTTTGCACGTTCTGCGGTTGCAACACGTCGATCACCAAAGATCACACACGCGAAGTGCCTTACGTCGACATGCTTCACAAAGAATGGGAGCAGTACCTCGCAGCTGTTCCCGAAATTCGCCAGCGGCCGTTGGTGCAATTGCATTTAGGTGGCGGCACCCCGACCTTCTTGTCGGCCGACCATCTCCGGAAGCTACTTCAACCGATGATCGACACCGTCACCAAAGATGGCTCTCATTTTGAAGGCGCAATCGAAGTCGATCCGCGCCGCACGAATGTCGAGCAGCTCAAAGTTCTGCATGAACTAGGTTTCACGCGCATCTCGATGGGTGTCCAAGATTTTAATGCCGAAGTTCAGCGCTTGATCAATCGCAGACAACCACGCGAAATGACGGAAGTGCTGACGGCTGAGGCGCGCAAGATCGGGTTTACCAGCGTCAATTTCGATTTGATCTACGGTCTGCCGAAGCAAACTCCAAATTCCATTCGCGAGATGGCTGAGATCACCGTGCAAATGCGCCCGGATCGAATTGCTCTCTACAGTTTCGCGCTTGTCCCATGGATTAAGCCCGCGCAGCGACTCTTCAAAGACGGAGATCTGCCGGTTGGTGAAGCAAAGCGAGAACTTTATGAGATCTCTCGCCAAATTTTGATCGACGGTGGTTACCGTGAAATTGGGATGGATCATTTCGCTTTGCCGAATGATTCGCTCTCGGTTGCAGAAGTGAGCGGAGAGCTTCATCGGAACTTCATGGGCTACGCTGATCGTCGCACGGATGTTTTGATTGGGCTTGGAGTCTCGGCTATTTCAGAATCACCGACCTGCTTTCACCAAAATGAAAAAGTACTACCCGTGTATGAACGCCGTGTAACGGCGGGAGAAATTCCAACTCATCGGGGCCATCTTTTGACTGACAAGGACCAACGTCACCGCGAACAAATTTTGCGTTTCATGACGCAGTGGCAAGTTGAGCTTGAGAGCGACGCTCAGGCCATCGACGTAGGGCAATTTTTAAGCAGCATGATTCAAGATGGTCTGGTGACGCTCCAAGGACGAAAGTTGAAGCTCACCGAAAAAGGCCGTCCATTCTTACGCAACGCCTGTGTTTCGCTCGATGCGCGGTTGCGCGCGAAGGCGCCGGATACCAAGGTCTTCTCGTCATCCGTATAATGTAGAACTGAATTTTCTGGTTAACTAGCGCGAGAGGCTCGCAATGTCGGCTGATCCAGGTGAAGTAAAAGGTGACAGGGATTCGGGCCAATTGGTTCGCGTGATTGGCGCGGGCTTTTCGGGACTGACAACCGCAAACTATTTGGCGTCGGCCGGCTTCAAAGTCGAGATTTACGACGCTCTTTTGGGAGTCGGAGGCATGATCCAAACTCAAGTGCTTGCGCACGGAAGAGTGGAGTCGGCTGCCAACGGTATCTTGAACTCGCCACTCGTTGAGGACTTATTTCGACAATTGAACTTACCTCTGCAGGGCACGCTGGCGCACGCGCGCAAGCGCTATGTTTTTCGTGAAGGCCGTCCGCATCGTTGGAGTCTTAAATTTTTTGAGACCGTTGGTTTCTTAATGAAACTTCCATTTATCTTTATATTTAGGAAGCAGCTGGCACCGAGGAGCGGTGAAACGATCGCGCAATTCGGACGGCGCATTTTGGGTTTGCGCGCATCGCAATTTACAATCGAAACCTTCCTTCAAGGAATTTACGCCGGCGATCCGCAGCGACTCAGTGCCTCGCAAATCCTTCAACGTTTTTTTCCAAGTGATATTTCGTCAACAAAAAAACCGAAGAGCATTCCTCGACGGAGACCAATCATCCGCGGAACGGTGGCGCCAGTTGGTGGCATGCACAAGTTGATGTCGTCGCTTGAAGCTTCGCTTCGGATGCGCGGAGTTACATTTTTTTTAGACTATAATGTAACTAAAGATGAGATTCACACATGGTCTATGGAGGCGCCGGTCGTCGTTGCGACATCGGCGGTTCGGGCTTGTGAGTTGCTACAGGAGAACGGGATATTCAATTCGGCGGTTCGCCTGTCTGTGGCATCATCGAGGCGGACGCAAGCGTTGAAGCAGATCGAGATGCTGCCCATGATCACCGCGACAGTATTTTTTGACCGAGGATTACCGATCGAAGGATTTGGCTGCCTGTTTCCGCCGAGCGAATCTCATCAGGCGCTCGGCGTGCTTCTTAATAATTATATTTTTGAGGGCGCGGCAAGTGGTGCCTTTTCCGAGACCTGGATGTTGGGTGGGGCACTTTTCACTTCGCCGTTTGGCGACGATGTGAGCCGGCTTTCGGAGGAGCAAGTGCTCGAGCTTGTTCGCGAATGTCGCAAGAAGAGCTTCAAAGTCAATGCGGCTATAGTGGGATGCGAAATCAAGCGTTGGCCCACGGCTCTTCCGCATTACACCGTTGAGATCGAGCGAGTGATGCCGCATCTCCAAGGCTTGCAAGATAATATATTACTGATGGGCAATTACCTGGGACAGATCGGACTCGCGAAAATTTTAGAGCGCGCAAGTCTGGTTCCAAACGAAATCTCGAGCAAAGGGCAGTGGCATGAACAATAAAAAGGGTTTACTTCTTCTCAACCTCGGTACCCCAGATTCGCCAGAGCCCAAAGACGTGGGCCGTTATTTGCGCGAATTTCTAATGGACAAGTGGGTGATTGATATCGCATACGTCTGGCGCTGGATTTTGGTGCAGATCTTAATCGTGCCTCGCCGAAAATTTGCGGCAAGTCGCGCCTACAAAACCATTTGGGGTCCAAAGGGTTCGCCGCTGGCGTATCACCTTGAAGATCTGAAAAATGCGGTAAAGGCAACGCTTCCTGAGTTTCATGTGGCGTCTGCCATGCGTTACGGAAACCCAAGCATTCAGCGCGCTTTTGAACAGTTCGAACAGGCGGGCGTCTCGGAGATCGTGGTATTTGCTTTGTATCCACAGTATGCCGAAAGCACATCTCGATCGAGCCAAGAGGAATGCCTGCGACTCGCCAAGAAAATGGGCCTTCAGGCGAAGCTCAAATTTTTTCCGGCATTTTACGATCATCCTGAATTTATTAAAAGTTATGCCGAAATTTTGCGGCCTCAGATTGCCGAAGCAAAAGCGGCGGCTCTCCAAGCTGCAGTTGAAATGCCTCATTTGCTCATGAGCTTTCACGGGCTCCCAGAACGTCACATGAAAGCGATAGATCGTTCTGGCGGCAACCATTGTCTTCAAGGGCCTGATTGCTGCGACACGATCGTTGAGGCAAACCGCGATTGCTACCGGGCCCAGAGTTATGCGACAGCTCGAGCTCTCGCACGAGAGTTGAAGATCACGGACGGGGCTTGGAGTGTCTCGTTCCAGTCTCGCTTGGGCCGCACACCGTGGATTCGGCCTTACACCGACATTCGACTCACCCAGATGCCAAATGAAGGTATTAAGTCAGTCGCGGTGACTTGCCCGTCATTTGCTGCCGACTGCCTCGAGACAGTCGAGGAGATCGGTGACCGCGGTCGCCACGAATTTATGAACGCAGGCGGCATCACGTATTCGCGACTCGAGTGCCCAAACGCGAGTGCTCCCTGGGTCGAAGCGGTCGCGAAGATGGTGCGCTCTTTTTAATCTTCACTTTCAAAGATTTACGCTCGGTCGCTTAAACTAGTTTAAATCCCATTTGTTGGGAGCTCGGTGCATCGGCAGCCTCCGCAATTGGGGCCCACGATGGGATGGGTCGCTTTAAAATTCCCGGCGCATGTTCTGAGATCACTAGATTCAGCACCTCCGCCATTTGGCGAATTCCTTCGGGTGCTAAAATGTCGTCGGGTTGGTGAACAAAAAAGTAAATCTCTTTCAATCCCAATTTCTGCCACGAGATCATTCGTTGGCTCCATGCTTTCATCCGCGTCAGATCGGTCGAGTGAAGCCCGTTGCCGATGAAGCGAACAAAGGCGCGGTCGGTTGGGAGAGAGAGATGCAAAACATCACGACGGCCTGCCACATCGCAAATCACCGAGTGCGTGCGCGTTGCGCTCAGAAGATCAAAGAGGGGCGCGATAAATTTCCCATCCTCAAAAAATCCGGGATGCCGAACTTCTACTGCAAGCTGAAAATCAGCTGGAACAAAGCTTAAGAATTTTTTTAGCTCTGGCAAATCTCGTGGAGCGAAATGCGGTGGCAACTGCAGAAAACTTATGCCGAGACGCTCTTCAAGTTTCAAGACCTGTGATGCAAATTCGCTTGTCGCTGAATTTGTCAGTCCCAGGCTTTTGCCGTGCGAGATGTCTTGCGGAAATTTAGGGCAAAAGCGGAACGACGTGGGAGTGACTTCAAGCCACTTTTCAATTGTCGCATCATCGGGAATTCGGTAGTGAGTGGTGTTCAACTCGATTGTCGAAAACTGCTGCGCGAAGTGTTGTAAAAAATCGGGAGATGGCGTGCCTTTTGGGTAAACTTTTCCGAGCCATGCCTTGGAGCCCCAAGCCGGAGGTCCCAATCGAACCTCGAATGAATTTGACACTCCTGCTGAAACGGCTGAGAGCCGGCTGAGTGTGAGCCACGAGCGGACATCATCAGGGCCTAGGCTGAAATCGATTTTTGGTAGAATATCGCTGCTCACTTTACCAAATTCCATGACATCCTCCCCTCTCATCGAGAACAGTTTACGGCAAGCCAACTCTCATGGTAGAAGCTTAGGGCTGCGAGGAACATCATGACAATGAATTTGCTTTCGAAAGTTTCAAATCGAATTTCAGTTGTCTGCTTGGTCATGGAAGGCACCGTGGTGGGACTTCTGAAAGGGACTGCGATGTTCGCGATCGGTTTGGCTTGCGCCCTCGCGCCGCTGCCGGCATTTGCCGCCAAGCCTCCCAAGCCCATCGTTTACGTCCAGAAAGTCGAGTCAACGGAACTCTCAGAAACTCTCACCTATCCCGCTCGAGTGGAGCCGCGTATCAAAGCCGAAGTCGCCTCCGAAGCCGATGGGATCGTTTCAAAAATCAATGCTCCACTTGGAACTCGAGTCAAAGCGAAGACGGCTCTCTTGGTGATCCGTAATACTGATCCTGTTTATCAATACGCTCCGCAGGTCATCGTGAGCCCAGTTGCAGGTGTTGTGAGCCGCGTAGACGTGACTGAAGGAAGCCGCGTTGCTCGCGGCGATAAGCTGGCGCTCGTGACAGACCCTGCACAAGTGCGAGTGGTGGTAGAAATCCCAGCTCAAGATGTTCGATCCATTCATCAGGGCCAGTTAGCAGAGCTTAAGATTCCGGGTGATGTGAGCGATGAGTTAACGCCGCTAAAAGTTCGCGGTCTGAGCCCATTCGTAGACCCCGCGACCGGAACGGCTTCCTGCGAGCTTGAACTTGCGCCAGCCTCCAAAGCCGCAAAGGGTAGCAAAAAATCCACCGCTCCTTTGCCGCCCGCGGGTTCGATTGCACGGGTCACCTTCAAAGCCAATGTTCGTAAAGGCCTTTCAGTTGATGAGGGCGCGTTGACCTATCGAGGCCACGACCCATTCGTGCGAATCGTACGGGAGGGAAAGGCCGTCTTGGTGCCCATAACCCTTGGTCGTAAGCAGGCCGGAATGGTTGAAATTTTAAAAGGGGTCAACGTCGGAGATCAGATCGTCCAAAGAAGCAGTGGATTTGTTTCGGATGGCGAATCGGTCACGGTCGAGAAGGCATCGAATGACTCCACGCCACCATCGGATGCCGCTTCAAATAGCAGCGAAAACTAAGCGCGGATGTCGGGACTCTATCGCTCACCACTTCGTGTTTACCTCTTGCTTGCGATACTTTCACTGGTTGGGATTTTCTGCGCAAACAGTTTGCCCGTTTCGCTATTTCCAAATAGCGCAAAGCCAGATATTCGACTTTGTTTTGGTCTCACTCTTTCGCCCTCAACTTTTCTAAGATCGTTCGGCACGCAGATGGAAGAGCAATTGCGAACGATTCAGCGTGGCAATCTGCGCGTTGAAAAAGTGACGGGCGACTATCAGCCGGCTCGCGCCTGTTACGAAGTTGAATTTGCCTGGGGCGGAGATCCCGAAGAAGCTCTTCGCGAAGTAGAAGTCATGGCCAACGGCTTTCAAGGTCGACTCCCCAAAGACTCGCGTGATCGGATGCAGGTCTACCAAAACAATCAAAACGGTGGATTTTTTGCTCTCAGCTTTTATAGCCAGGCTCGGAGCCTCAATGATGTCTACAATCTTTTGAGTCCTGTTCTGATTCCACGTTTGTCACGCGTGAGCGACGCGCGCGATGTTTACCTCAACAATCCCCAGCAGCATCAGCTTTCGATTGAACTGAAGCCAGAGACCCTCGCGGCTGTGGGACTCCTGCCTTCTCAGGTTTCAAGCGCCATCATGAATGTCTTAGCAAGTTACAGCGGCGGATCGTTTCAAACTCAAGGCAATTCACTTCGAATTGAATTTCCGCGGGCCGTGAACAGTCTGGATGACTTCAGGACTCTGCAAATTCCGACTGGGAAAAACCAAACGGTTTCACTGGGAGACATTGCGCGACTGGATTTGACGGTTCCGCAAAGTCGCGCCCGGGTTTTTAAGACGAGCGGAACGGCAAGCGTAATTCTTTTTGTCAGCCCGAAGCCTGGTGGAAATATCAAGGCGATGGCCGATGATAGCAAAAGAGCGGTCGACGAGATTCTCTCCACTCTGCCGAAAGATGTTCAGTATAAGGAGATCGTCAATCCCTCTGAATTCATTCAATCGGCGGTTGATAACGTTGGACGAGAAGTTGCCATTGCCGCGGGTCTCGCAGTTTTCATACTTTTTTTGTTTGTTGGAAATTTGAAAAACGTCGCGACGGCGGCAATCGAAATTCCGCTGAGTATTGTTTTGGCATTTATCATGATGCGCCTGTTTGGGATGAACTTAAATCTCATCTCGCTCGGAGGTCTTGCGCTGTCTGCCGGAATGAATGTTGATGCCTCGGTCGTGGTGATGGAAAATATCTTTCGTCATTTTGAAGAGCATCACGGTAAGACGCTTGATTTTGAAACACGTCTTGAAATTGTCGTCGCTTCAGTCAAAGAGGTTCAGTTCTCCGTCATCGCTAGCACCATCGCTTCATTGGTCGTGTTCATTCCGCTCGCGTTCACGTCCGATTTGAGTTACGCGATTTTAGGTGATCTGGCGAAGGCCGTGGTTTTCTCACATGGTTTTTCTGCCGTGGTTGCATTGGTCTTGGTTCCGACAATTCGATTGCAGTTGATGAAGAGTGGCATGACTCACGACAAGCCAAGCCTCTTTGAAAAACCGCTGCAAAAAATCGAGCACTACTACGGACGTGGGCTCGAGATCTTTCTGGAACGGCCTAAAATTCGCTGGCTTGCTTACAGCTCCCTCGCGGTTTTACTCGTCGTACTTGCGATCTTCGTGGTGCCACGACTTCCACGCGAGGTCGTCGGGAAGCCCGACACCGAGTGGTTGAAACTCAACGTGTCGACCTCCGGCAACACAATGATCCGGCAGATGGAAGCGACCGCCGGGCAGGTCGAAAACGATTTGCTCACTAAGTTTGGCGATCAAATTTCTTACACTTTCACGCAAATCTACAATCCAAATGGCACCATGATCATGATGCGCATGAAGGACCGGTCAAAAGCGAATGAGCTTTGGAAAAAAGTTGAAGCGTCGTTCATCAACACACCGCTCACTTATTACAATGTCGATGCGTGGAATCCAGCCGAGATGCAGATTCCAGATCCCGCCGATTTCCAAATTACGATTCACGGACCGCAAACCGAACGAATGGCAGAAGCGGCTCGCGATATTTCGGACGAACTGCGCGATCGCAAAATTTTTCCGCGCGTAAATACCAATCCAGTTTCGAGCGTCGAAGAAAGCCTATTGGTCAGACCGCATGTGCAGCTTTTGCCGCAGTTGGCTCAGCATGGTTTAAATCTTTCGATCGCCGATCTCGCGGATTTAACTCGCACGGCAACTGAAGGTTCAAGAATCGACGAGATTGATCTGCACGGGGAAGTAATGGATATGTTCATGTCGTTTCCACCGGGGTACGTCAATTCAACCGCTGAGCTAGGTGCACTCCCAATTGGTGTCGGTTCCCGTATCATTCCACTCAAAGCGGTTGCGAGCATCACGCGCGAAGAGGTTCGTCCCGAAATCGTTCGTGAAAATGGGCAGGAGCTCTTCACCGTGACAGGACGCATGGGAAAAGGAGAGGAAGCCGGAGCAAGCAAGGCTGTGGCGGAAGCGACTCAAATTGTTCAGCACTGGGATGAGTTGGTAAACACGCGAAAAGCAAAGCTGAGTGGCGATATGCTCAAAGCAGACCGCGCTTCGGGCAAATCAAAAGCGGAAATCGCACTGAGCTTAGCGGACTTAGAAAAGTCTGAACGACTTGAGCGAAAAGATGCGCCG
>JAYVND010000735.1:0-2966 GCA_043758635.1 Bdellovibrionales bacterium | reverse complement strand
AGAACGCTCTGCTTCGAGATCAAAGCATGAGCCGGGAGCGAGTTGCGCCATTTGTATTTGCGATACGAGTTCGATACCAGCCTTCTCGATCAACTGGACGGACCAATGCGAACTGCCAAACGGGTAAAGCGGGAAATAATCCGAACGAAGAGAATTATAAAAGTCGATGAGCGAAAAAACACCAAGCGATTGATTGCGCAGTTTTTGTTCGAAATTCAATTGATGCAACTCCGAGCCAACCTGTGGAGAATTGTCGCTGAGCCCGAAGAGCTTTCGGTCTTCGATTCGTACATTCTGAATCTCAACATGTGCTTGATCGGCAAAAATCTTTGTTGGAATGATCAGAACTTTCGGTCGCACGGAAGTTCGCAAAAAGAATGCGTCCGCTTCATGTTTTATAGCCAGCGTGGCTTCGGCATAGATTTTCTCGGAGTGTTCACCTTGAAATTCGTCGGCCGCCTCTTCTCTTAATATCACCAAGCGTTTCGCGGGATAAGGCGAATCGCGTGTCAAATAAATCCAGTTTGGTACTTGCAGCACAAATTCCCGAAATGCATAGGCAGCGGTCTCTAGACGCCGCGGTAGCCAGAAGGCGCTCGCGAGAGCCGTGTCAATAGTTGGAAGATCGAGCGAGGAAACACGAACTTCAACTTTTCCGGATTTAAAAAATAAATGTTGTTTGGCAAATTTTTTAAACTGTATAGCACCGAGTGGCCAGAGTGCTGCAAGCCAAATCGCGAAAATCGAGACAATAAAGATATTCTTTGTTTTCATCATTCTCTAAAATTGAAAGTAAAGGAATGGTACGGTCTTGGCCGATAACGCAATCGAAACCGCAAAAAAGAAGGAAAGGGTAATGGTGACAACAACGGGAACGGGTACGCAGTCGAACTGAAATCTATGCCATGGCTCGTTGCCACGCGCGCGCCGAACGAAGGGCTCCAACCATGTCACCCACAGCAAGCCGAGAATTGCCATCGTGAGGAAAAAGGTATTGTGGGCTGTCTGTTCACGAAGCTCAATTCCACCTGGGCCGTGAAGTCCTACGAGGCCTGCGAATGTTTTCAAAACTTGATCCATCGTGCTTGCTCGGAAAAAAATCCAGCCAAACATGACAAGCATTACCGTCAGCAGGCGTGACTCGATTGCATGTCGCGATTTTGCAAGTTTTCGGTCCACGATTAGTAGGATCCCGTGATAAGCGCCCCATATTACGAACTGCAGGCTTGCTCCGTGCCAGATTCCGCCAATCAGCATTGTTAGAAAGAGATTCAGCTGTGTCCGTATTGAACCGAACCGGTTTCCGCCTAGCGAGATGTAGAGATAATCTTTGAGCCATGTGGAGAGACTGATGTGCCACTTTCGCCAGAATTCAGTAATATTGCGCGAATGGTATGGTTCGTGAAAATTGTCGAGAAAAGGGAATCCGAGAGTTAAGCCGAGGCCGATTGCCATAAGAGAATATGCTGAGAAGTCGATGTAGAGCTGGAGGGTGTACGATATCACTGCCATCCAGCTTGGTGAGAGGCCGTAGGTGATTCCGAAAAACGCATTTGCAAAAAAAGCCAGGCTGTCGGCGAGCAAGATTTTGAGAATAAAACCGATCATAAAGAGAAAAAGGCCGTCCGCAAAGCGCATACCTTTATAGTTTAGAATAGATTCTTCTAAGTCAGCATAACGTACAATTGGCCCCGCTATGAAGCGTGGGAACATGCTGATGAATACCAAGGAATTAAAGGAATTTTTAGGAGTTCGAATTTTTTCACGGTAGCAGTCGATGACGAAAGACAGAGATTCGAAAAGGTAAAAGGAAATCCCAGGGGGGAGCGGAATTATCCCATCGGTATCGGCGAATGCGCGATGGAGAGTCTGAAGAAATTCTAATCTCGGGAAAAACGCAGCGGCGGCATTTAAATATTTGAAAATAAAAAAGAGAGAAAGGTTCTGAATCACAGAAGCGCTGACGATCCATTTTCGGACTGCAGGATTTGCATTTCGGGCTAGTAGCTGGCTCCAACACAAATCGCAGACGGTAGCAAAAATAAATGGGATGAGAAATGCTGTATTCGCCGCGCCGTAAAATAGATATGTGCCGGCCACGAGCACGATTTTTGCGAGAAGCGTGAATCGATTGTTCTTCGATACGAGGCGGAAAAGAATCAAAAATATCGGCAAAAAAAAAGTAGAAACTGACCGATGTGAAGAGCATGCACCGAGTATTATTACTGCCGCGCTAGTGGGTCAAGAGTGAGGAGAGGACTCAGATGTTATTGCTGGTCTAAAATGCGCCCGCGTCTGGTTCGTAAGAATTTTCTGAATCAAGATCCGCGCTTGCAATGATATTTTCAAGTTCTATAAGCAGGAAGTAAGCAGCTGCTAGAATAGCCGTCACGACAGGCATCATTGTTCTATTCGTGCTGGTTCGCAAATGAAAGTCGACATCCAACGGCGTAGCTAGGTAGACAGCGAACAGACCTGCATAATAAATAGCGGAAAAGCTTAAATGAACTCTGACCTTGAAGCTTAGCCAATGCTTTCGCAAGTAACAGCTTCTCGCAATCAGAGCAGCCGCCAGAAGTGATCTTCCCCCAAAAAAGTGGACACGAGGTTAAGCTGTTTTCGCTAATTTCTCGTACTCGTTCGGAGCCATATAACCGATGGCTGAGTGTCGCCGCTCGGAGTTATACCAGCACTCAATCCATTCGAAGATCGCCTGCTTTGCTTCTTCTCGGGTCTTAAAATTAGTTCTGTAGACCAGTTCTGTTTTCAGGCTATGGAAAAAACTTTCGCAGTGCGCATTGTCCCAGCAGTTCCCCTTCCTCGACATGCTCGCGATGATTCCAACGAGATTCATCTTCTCACGCACCTTTGCGGAAGCATATTGAGAGCCTCGATCAGAGTGAGCAATGAGCTGATCGCGTTCGACATCCTGCCGCCCGAGAGCCATCGAGAGCGCTTCAAGTACA
>JAYVND010000734.1:0-2967 GCA_043758635.1 Bdellovibrionales bacterium | reverse complement strand
CAGAATCCAGTATTAGGCCTTTCAGAATTGGCTCGCGTCGTTCGCCCTGGTGGCATTGTGATGATTCTTGAATTTGGACAACCGACAATTCCCGGAATTGGCGGAGCGTACCGTTTTTACTCGCAATACATCCTTCCAAAAATTGGTGGCTGGGTCACGGGTAAGCCTCAGGCCTATGAGTATCTTCAAGGGTCATCGGCACAGTTTCCTTGCCGCGATGGATTTTTGAAATTGATGGAAGAAACGGGTCGGTTCGAAAAACTCGAGTACCGCGCCGTTTCGCTTGGAATTGCATATATGTACAAGGGCGTTGTAAAGGCGCACTGACTTCAAACTCAGGTCTCAGATTTAATCTTCAGATTCAGGCCTCAAGCTCAATCTTCAGATTCGTCGTAAGCACGATTCCAAAACTCGTGCTGCGCACGAACCGGCTTCATCTTCAATTTCGAGCTGTAGCCCAGCAAGTTTGCACTGCTGACGATGAAATCTTCGCGTGGCGTGACATCAATCCACTTTCCGCGCCATTTGAATGTCGAATGATCGAAGACCCAAGTGTTTGCGTCCTCCAAGATCGCTAAGTTCGAATCAAGTTGCGCCCAACGCAAACCAAATCCACTTAAGTTTTGTAAACCATTGCGACGAAGCTCATTTGCGGTCAGTTTCACTTCGAATAGAGGTGCTGCAAATCTGGCAAAAAATTCGGCGTGGTAGTGCGGATGACTTGCACCCCCATTTTTTGCCGAAAGAACCGGAACGTCGACGTGGGCCTCCGTCAGCTGCAAAACCTGCGCAGCGAAAAAGATTTGACCATGACGATTGCGTTCGCTCTTTTGCAAGTGTCGACGTCGGACCCAATTTAGAAATCCGGGACGATCTAAATTATCGCACTCAGTTTCCAGCCCAGGCTTATCGGTGAAATAACTGAGCGGGTGCTCTTTTCCTCGAAGCAAACGAAACCACTGCCATCGTCCATTGCTCGAAACTGGGTTGGTCACGCGAGCCACCGCAAACACGCGGCGCCAATTTTCAAGTTCAACCAACTCTGCGAGCGAATGTATTGCGAATTCGGCGTGCAACTGCGTGCCTTCTTCGAGCACGCGAGGAAAAAGCTTGAGAACATCACTCACTGATTGATTCGCATTGCGTGAACGAATCGAGAGAAAACGGGGTTCCACCCAGCACGTGACACTAGAACCAGGCTCCAACGTCCAATCAATTTCACCTTTAAAATAGGCATGTAGCTTACGAATGATAGGAGCATGTGCTTCATTGCGCACACTCCAAAGTCGCCGCTGCGCCGGAATTCGCGCCGCCGCAAACATAAGTTGCGCTTCATTTAAGAGATCGCTGCGAAGTTCAATCCAACGACAGCCCATCGAGAGCTGACGCTCAATCCACAGCTCGACTCGTCGCTCTTTTTTAGACTCGCTCCCCAGGCTAGTTATACTGATGAGCTCGGTGTTTTGTTCCAACAAGGCCTGATTGACTGGCTCGAGCGAAAGCTCTGCGCAAGATTCGCTCAGCATTTGGATTGCCAGTTTTGCCTTCGAAAAAAGTTCAGACCGGAGGGTGATAATTCCGTCCAACTGAGCCAAGGCGGGCTCTCCAAGGTCAAAGATCAGCAAGAGCTCGTTGCTTGTTACAACCGAAAGATCTTTTTTATCGACAACCAAATCCACGCGTGAAACCCAGTCTGGAAGCTCTTCTCTAATAACACGGGGGGAGTGAATGGCGCGGTGGTCTTGATTGAATTGCGCCATGCATTCGTCACGCAGCCAAATCACCATTACATCATCGGGAAGTGAGTTGATGTCGCAAACTGATTCTGCTACAAATGAATCGAGTTTATCGGATCCAGATTCTCGTGAACTCTCAGCAAAAAATGCCGCGGCCTCTTGTATCTCGAGTGTGACGAGCGTCGCTTCCATCGCGAGCAATTCCGCGACCGAGCGTCCATGAGAGTGAGCAACTTTGAAATCAGAAGCACGGCGACTCCGCTGATGGAGAGCGAGCAAACGAGACAAGAACGAAGCCTGGACTTCATCCTCGAGAGCAATCAATACATATTTCATTTCATAATCATGCGGACTTCTCACGCCGCTGTCATCGGAGTTTCGGTTGGAAACTCCAACTGTGGCTAAAGCCGAATCAAACCAGTTGCCTCTGCAAATTTGCGAGCGGTTCGTCGAGTCTTCACGAGACGATCGTCAGCTAGTCATCAGTCCATAACAGTACGGTCGCGATTAAAATGCCCGACGTCGATCGTTGGGTCAGCACGAAACGTCTTTAGTGCATGTAAGTCGAAAGGGGTGGTAACTTCCAGTCGATCGGCGCTTTGCCTTTGAGTTCGAGGTATTCGTTAATTTGCGAAAATGGTTGGCTTCCCATAAATCCGCGCATTGCTGAAAGCGGTGACGGATGCACGCCTTCAATCACTTTATGTTTAGTCGTGTCGATGAATGCGCCTTTTTTGATCGCGTATGCGCCCCATAAAACGAAAACGATGTTTTCGTGCTTTTCATTGAGTAGGTGAATCGCTCGATCCGTAAATTTTTCCCAGCCACGCTTCTGGTGAGAGCCCGCTTCACCCTCTCGTACGGTCATCACCGAATTCAAAAGTAGAACACCTTGGTCTGCCCACGAAACCAAATATCCGTGATCCGCGCGCTCAATTTCTAAATCCGTTTTCATTTCTTTGTAAATATTCACGAGTGACGGAGGCACTCGAACTCCGGGTTTCACAGAAAAACAGAGCCCGTGCGCTTGACCAGGACCATGGTAAGGGTCTTGACCCAAAATCACGACTTTGACTTTATCAAATGGAGTGTGTGCAAATGCCGAAAAGATCTCCGCAGGGCGTGGATATATTTTTTTTCCGGCTGCTTGTTCGTCTTTCAAAAATGCCCGGAGCTTTTGCATGTAGGGCATGGCGAACTGATCCATGAGCTGACGCTTCCAACTCTCTTC
>JAYVND010000733.1:0-2970 GCA_043758635.1 Bdellovibrionales bacterium | reverse complement strand
TCTGAAAATTGATGACCCACGACATCTTGAGGACTTCGGCGGCTAGGAAACTCGGAGCGGGTGGCGGGAATCGAACCCGCGACTCTTGCTTGGAAGGTATGACTTTTTTCGCAAAAAACCCATTTAAAGGCGACTTCGTATGATAAGTCTGGGAGTAAGGTCTGGGAGTAGATGACTCTCGTGTGCCTACACCTTTTCTAAACCAACCGTCGCTCTCCCCTCGTACCATCCAAAGCCTCAAAACGGCCCTCGGGCTAAATTCATCTCAACACAGCCGTCGTTTACCGCAGAAGGATGACACCGAGATCGAGTGGGACACCTAAACGCTACTCCACGAGCCAGCATTGTGAAAGCAAATCTTCTTCATAAGGACGCAAGGTTTACATTTTCTAAGTTGCAATTCAGAACGATCAAAGCGCCCAACGGTCTCGGAATCGTCATCAATCCGGATACGGCGGTTAACGACCGCACCTGCCGACGTACCACGTCTGATCTTTTACAGTTCGCTCGGCTACTCTGCCGTAAGGAGCTTCGTGCTCACCCCTCTACTCTTGCTCGCGCAACGCGTTGCTTCCGACGTCTTCGATCACCCAGCCACACCTTCTTCATCACCGTGCCTTAACCGAGGCTGCGCACTCATCAAGCCGAACATTTCAATTCTTAGCAGCGGAAGCCGCCACGAAATCGCCGCGTAATGCTGCCGTTTTGTTTCGCACAAATACCGGCATCTATCACGAGAGATACTTTCCCTGGTACAGCAACACGAACGCCACTGCAAACGATTTCTTACGCGCGGCGGAAGGTGTCGGCGCTCGCAATATGATGAATGAATGGTAGAGTCGTGGTGGTAGGTTCATAATGGCACGTTTACCGAGCGTAACGGTCTTCGCTATAAACGTGGCAATCGTCGATAAGAATCTACAGACACCCGATCATTATCTGAAACTATTACGCGTCTTGTATGAAGCAAGGAAACCAGTACGCATCGCGCGCAACGAAACCGAACTTTTCTTTGGATGGCTTGCCCCCGAACTGGAGATCAACGACACATACGCGAGAGGCTTGGTCGATCGCGCGGTCGATGTGCAAAATCGCGAGTGGTATAATGAGATCAAGCGCCAGCCAGCAAGTGATGAAGAAGTCAATGAAATAAACATTCCCGATGGACTGAAGGCGAACCATCGTGAGTTTATGTTTTTGTTTGACTTGAATCGCCATTATATGTTTGTTGACAATGCCAATCGGGGCTCAAAGATTATTCCATCGCACGTCGCGGAATTGTTGACAGTTCTTACCAGTTCAGAAAGAATTCGAAGACAGTTTGGACTTGTCACTGTTAGTGTCGTGAAGAGCAAGATCAAGCTCGAAGAGATATTAAAGAACGAGATAAAGTCTTTAAGCATGACGATCCAGCAAAACAATGGCGATTTCGTCAGCAGCGAGTTGCGGGACTCCGTTCTTGAGCAGATGCAGTCTGCACTCGCGGAACAAGCAGAAATTGCGCTAAAGGCACCATCCGGCGGCCGCCTCAATATCACCGATGAGATTCGCGCGTTAGCCGAAGCCGCCGCTGATACGGGGGACGTTCGTGCCAAAGTCGTGATCGACGGCTATACCAAGAACCGCAATCTCTCGGAGTATCCTGTAGAGGCTACAGAGAAGTACGATCCGCGTAACGAAGAACGGTTTAGTGGCATGCTTCGAGCTATTCGCGTGGCATCGAAATATATGAAAAAGTGGTATGGAACAAGGCTTGAGTGAAAGACCTTGGCACGATCTAATCGACGCCGTTAAGTCATACTGGCGAACGTACGGTGGCTTGTCTGCGTTTATGAAGTCGCCGTTCACTCACATTGCGGTCCTCATCGAGGTCTTCTGCATCCCGATTTGGGTCGAACGCTCCTGGCCTGACTTTGTACTCCTTTTCCTTCCGCCAATCTTAGGGTTCACGCTCGCAGGCTACGCGCTCGTTTTCGCATTCGGGGACGACTTCTTTCGCAAAATTATGGCCGGTTCGCACAGGCAGCCGGGACAGCCAGTTTTTTACACGCAAATTTCGGCAACGTATTTGCATTTTATTATCGTACAGGTCGTTGCCATTGCGTTCGCAGTGATTGCTAAAGCAGATCCCGGGCGACCGATTTTCCATTGGCTCGTTTCACACAACAGTTCTCTGGCAGTTTACCATGACACTGCTCGAAATCTGGGGTATGCGCTGGCCGGTTTTGCCTTCTTACCAGCGGCACTGGCGCTCACCAACTCGCTAGCAGCGGCGTTTGCAATCAACTCAGTAATCCGGCTTTACGTCGATCTGTACAGCAAGCCGCAAGCACCAAAAATCGATAGTCCTAAGCCCGAATTAGGGGTGAGAGGGCTGAGCTGATGCCCAAAAAAACGGTATCTTCATCTTACGGCACCAACATGAGATAGAACATCGGTCTTAAACAACGCGGATGCGCATAACAGACACGGGCTTTTTTGTTTCCTGAAACCTCGCTTCGAAAGCTAACCCTCTTCCGTTCGGTGCAATGAAGTCATTACTTAAACGGACCTCAACATTTGTATTTCTAACAGCGATGTTTGCAATCGCTGCATCTCGATTTGCAATTGCCAATGCCCAAGGAGTCGTGGATGCAACTCCAACTCCCCAATCCACAGCATCATCCGTCGCTGATGCAGCAACGGCTCAATGTGAGAGACTGATCCGCGCTAAACTGGAAAAGCCTCGTAAAGATTCCGATGGTTTAGAAATCGAAGAAACCGTGGACGACCGGTTTCGGCTTCTTGAGAATCAGACGCGCTTTGCTCGCTGCGTTTTAAGTCGAGCCGATGCAAAAGCAGCAAGAGAAATTATGCTTCACGCTGTTCGATCAAACGAAATGCCTAGTTACGATGAGATTATCGTCAACTACGTTTCTCCCGAGTGGCCTGCCGCAATGATGCTACTTGCCGCGAGTGAATACGCCATTG
>JAYVND010000732.1:0-2977 GCA_043758635.1 Bdellovibrionales bacterium | reverse complement strand
GCTACGGGTGCGTATAGAGATGAATCGACAGTTAACTGTGATTGCCCTTCAGAGGCAAGCTTCATGCCCCACGTTGGCCGACAAAATCCTACGCGGTTCACTCTGCTAACGCGCAGCGATGGCTTTCGCAATGTAGAAACGCTCGCTTCCAGTGACGGTGCTCAAAAAGCAAAATATTAGTACGTGGGTTCTGCAGAGCCTGCAGTTTTTGGGAAAAGGTCATCCATCGTGAGATTGCGCCCACTTCTAGATGCTTGTGCAACTGGAGCCGTTGATTGATACGGCTGAGCCGATGGTAATTCGCGGGCGGCGCGTAAAGGCGGTTGCGGCGCTGACTGACGAGAAGTCTGAGGCGGCAGCTGTGTTTGCGGCACGGGTGCCGCTAATTGTGCCGGGTAGCTCGCCGAGCCCCCCATTCCAGGGAAAAGCTCATCCATCGTGACCCTGCGGCTACCGCCAGTGGCCTGCGGCATTGGAGCAGGGGGCGGCAGAGAGGTCGGCTGATCACCTCTCTGAGTGTCGGCGATGATTGGCTCGTTGGGATCGGGATTTGATTGTTGATCATTCGGTCTCGGAGTTTGCGGGTTGCGACGGACCGGCCCACTTTGCGTGTTTCTAAAAAATCCCGTTTCCGCAATTGGATCGATCGTTTTACCAGCAATCTTCTTTTCTGCATTGACGAGCTGATTGAACGCATCCTCACAGCGATAGTTCAAAACGGAATCAAGAATTGCAGTTGTTTGAATGAAGGAAGCTTCCATTACCGTCTCTTTTGTTAACGCGACGCCCGAGTGAGGAAGTGATGTCCGCAAGCCCGAGGCCAGCGTTTCTGAATCACAAGAGATCAAGCCAACGAGCATGGGCGGAGTCGCACTCTGCCTCGCAGCCGTCATCATCCGATTGTAACCTAAATTAGGGTTATTTGCATTTAAGCGCTGATCATACTTCGTATAATCCACGTGTTGATTGTCGGCTTTGAGAGCCGGCGGCCCAAAATCTGGTCCACCACCTTTACGCATGTGCCCGACGTAAAGTAGGACATCGGCCTTGTCCATTCCGCCGTAAAAAAGACTGTTATTGCGATCGGTGTTTCGTTTTTGTGCGTCGCCAAGTTTTGTTGGATCGCGGTTGTCTCGATCATTTTCCGAAGCAGAGCTCGACGCAATCGTGAGTTTTACCGTGTGCATTGTATTGTCTGGAGCCAAGACTTGACGAGTGAGCGTCATCCTGTCGGGCGCAAGCTTAAAGCCGCAATCGTTGCGCGACGGGTGACATTCGGGTCCACTCCGAGTGAAACGATCAATCATCGCCGCTTGCAAGTAGCGGTCTTGAGTGAGATTCGCTTTCGCTGCATTTTTTCCGGTAAATCCGTAAGATCGATTGTCCATGTAACCGACAACCACTCGAATATCGACTGGCTCTTTGCTGTACATCTTCTCGTAAGTTTTCTGGCATGATGGCTCGAGTTTAGTTTCGTTGTAGATCGCGCAAGTGTTGCAAGGCGCTCTGAGATGACGGGCATCCCACAATCCTGCTTCAATGATATTTTTATAGTAAGCCGTAACGTCGAATGGCTGCGCACCCGCGCTTTTCTCCTCGGGCATTTCAGGAATGTCGCTCGTCGTTGTTGCGCCCGTTGTTGCGCCCGTCGTTGCGCCCGTCGTTGCGCCCGTCGTTGCGGCCGGAGCGGCGGTCGTTGCTGCAGCCGGTACAGCTGAGGTCTGCGCCGGTGCACCCGATTGAATGCCGGCTCTTCGTGCACGAATCACCATATCGATCGGCATGGAATCTTCGACCGGCGCATTAAGATTTCGTCGGCCCACTTCCCGCGCTGGCGCCGCAAACGCATCGGTCCCGGCCACACCGATGAGTGCGAAGATCAACAAGATCGCAAAGATTACACAAAGACGATCGCGGCAAATTTTGTGACTCATTTGCCGGCCGCCTTCGATTTTAGATCGACGAGCTGAGCGCAAACCGCTTTCACTTGATCATTCGTTTCACGTCGGCACGCATCCGAACTCAATGCCGGAGCCAAAAGCTTGCGGTCGTTTTCGGGAAGTGTTTGAAAATACTTGTATGCACTGAGGCGAACTTCATACGGTTTAATCAGCAGACTCGACCGCATTCTCTCGACTTGCTCCCCTTGCGAGAGTGCGGTCCTTGTCACCATGAAATTCTGAACAGCCGTCTCTCTCACCTGATAACTCGCAGACTTTTGAAGTTTGCGAAAGAGCACCGGTGGAAGCGCCGTTTTGTATCCCGTCAGACCATCAATGATCGCCATGGCAGCTGCCGCCGGAATCGGTGCGGCCAATCGCCTGATGTAAACAGCCGTGATCGTAGTTCTGTCGGAATCGACCGAGATCGAATTCAAAGCGTGATAAAGTCTCCAAGCATCACTCACCGCCGCGTTGCGAATGAGCTCAGCTTTCAACTCTCTCAGTTCGAGAGCGATGACCGCACTGAAACCAACCGATTGCACGTCGCCTTCGTAGGAGTGAAGCCAATTGCGCACCGCCGTCACCAATTCTGGGCGCGGCAATTTTTGCAGCTGAGCCGCTGCTATTTTTGCCTGGTCTTCACCAGAATTCAATTCAACCGCAATATTAAACCAATCTTGATGCGCAAGCGTGGGAGTGACAGCATTCGAAGTTGATTTGTTAGCTTGAGTCGCCACAGGCGGATTCACTGCTAGACTCGCCGGCACTCGCGGTACATTCGCCGAGCTCTCTGATCGTGCAGAGACTTTAGAAAGAACGGCGACTTCGGATTGTGAATGGGCTTCGGACCGAGCGTCGGGTTCGGGTTGGGAATGGGCAACGGACATGAGAAAAATTCCGACAATTAAAATTCTGGGAGATACGGAATACCGCAATGCTTTACAAATGGGATTGCTTGAACTTAGCTTCGGCATTTTGGATTCCTTTCTCTGCTGTTATATCGGTTTGAGAACTTATCCACTTGATCCGACAAA
>JAYVND010000731.1:0-2982 GCA_043758635.1 Bdellovibrionales bacterium | reverse complement strand
ATGAACGAACAAGAAGCTAGCCAGACGTTAGAACTGACCGACTGGGGCTATGAGATGAGCGTCAGGACGGGACATGAAGAAATCTCAATCTGCATAGATGGGAACGAAATCATCCTATCAAGCGATGAGGCGGAGGCGCTGGCGTACCTTCTGAATGATGCAGTTAGGAAAGGCCGGAAGTCATAAATTGATTCTCGGAATGTAAGGTTCAAGTGATTGCTTAGCACGAGATCTGCCCTCGTGCTAAGCAGTAACGATTGCTCAGGATTAGTCAGGCGTTTCCGCTGCTAAAGTAATGTCAGAGGGAATGAGTAGTGTTGGATCAGCCTCGCCGTTTTCACTCCATCGGAGTGAATGCTGTTCGACAGCCCGCTCAAATAAAGTACGGACTCGTCGACCATTACCGAAATGTTGATCTCTATTACTATAGATAGAATTTAATCTGTCTGTTAGCTCCTCACGCGCTGCGGAAGATAAACTATAAGAATTCTCGCTCGCTAATTTCTCAAAAATCTGCAGTAATTCAGGCACTTTATAATCTTCAAATCGAATCGTACGCGTAAAACGCGAACTTAGACCTGGATTGGATCGAACAAAAGAATGCATGAGATCAGTGTATCCAGCGACGATTACTGCTAGACGATCACGATTATCTTCCATTTGTTTAAGAAGTGTATCAATAGCTTCCGTACCGAAATTATTTCCCCCGCCTTTCACTACCAAACTGTATGCTTCATCGATAAATAATATACCATCCATTGCTTTAGAGATAATTTCATTCGTTTTAATTGCTGTTTGCCCAATCCATTCGCCCACTAAGCCTGATCGGTCTGTTTCAATAATCTTGCTCTCCTTAAGTAAACCTAGACCGCAGTAGATCTTCCCGATGATACGCGCAACAGTAGTTTTACCTGTGCCAGGGTTACCAACGAACACTAAATGTAGGGTCACTGGTGCTACCTTTAAACCTAAAGCGTGCCGTTTTTGTTGCGCTGTAGCTAACGCTATAAATTTTCTAACCTCTGCCTTCACACCGAATAAACCGATAAGGCCATTTAACTCTTCTAATCCTTCTTGCAGCAAAACATCGTTCCCTGAAAATGCACTTAAAGCTTGTAAATTATTAGAAGTAACGGAATCATCAGCAGGAACTCGCTGGTTAAATGTTTCAACGTCCGTTGGTACACGAAGAGTTTCTCCTTGAAAATTGCCTTTACTAAACGAGACTTTTGAATTATTTATAGATTCTATGCTGTTTGACTCAACGTCATTGAATGAACAATCATAAATAGTTAAATTAGAATTATCGATATATATATCTAAAGCTTCCTGATTTTCAGTAAAGCTGCAAAATTCAAGATCAACATTTGACTTATTGATAATTTGTATTGCACAAGCATCTAAATTCTTAAAATGGCTTTTTACTATTTTGACGTTTGAATTGTCTATAGCAATCACTGCAAAATCGTTGTCTATATTGATAAACTTGCAGTTTTGCACAATCCCAGTAGAGTTTTGATTAAAACCTAAAACGTTCCCATCGGTAGGAAAAAATTCGCATTCGCTAACGTGTAGATAGGAATTTGTGCAGTGTAAAAGAGGTTGTGTAGAAGAAACGAATTTGCATTTATTTAATACGACATTTGCGGCTGCTACTGATTGTATAGAATTACCTTTAGTGTTTTGAAAAATGCACTCTGAAATTTGTGCACGTGCTCCTTCCAAATAAATGGACGGAAATGTTGAGTTGCCAAAAATGCTCTGCTGGCAATTCAGCATTGAAGCGTCATATGCTGATATAGAGTTAGCCTGAGTGTCTTGAAAAGTACATTCTGAAATTTGCGCACGCGCTCCTTTCAGATAAATACATGGCCATTGTGAACCACCAAAAGCGACCTGCTTGCAATTCACCATACTTCCTAATTCGGCAACCAATCCATTGTGTGTGCGCGAAGTCACGGAACAACCTGTGAAGTTAGCGAGTGATCCAGTAAGAAGATGAATTGTTGGACCATTGCTAGCCCAGCAATCGATGTTTTCAAAGCTTACTTGGACACCATTGTCGATTCTCCAGTAGCCATCTACAGTAGGATGAGGCAGCTCGGCACGTTCGGCCCGGAGCGTGATGCTCTTTTGGACAGTAGTATCGATTTGGTACGAGCCGACATCAAGCAATAGAATATCGCCATCATTTGCAATGTTAAGGGCCTCTGCAAGATTCAATTTCGGCAAAGACGTTCCGACTTGGTAACTCCGCATCTTTAGGTAGTATAGGTGAGTTCAAGTTGCTGGCGCACCAAGGGTCATTTCAAGATCGATACTGGTAGCGAATTCGGGGAAGGCGCATCATGAGGCATGAGTCTCCAACAGAACCGCTGAATGAGATTCCAGCAGAGACGGCACGTATCGCCCGAGCAGCGTTCCAGAAAGGCAATGTCATCATGCGATTACTGGACGAGTTTGGTGCACTCTACGCTGATGTCGACCTCGTGCACCTCTTCCGGAAACGCGGCCAGCTGGCTTGGCCACCATGGCAACTGGCCTTGATCACCGTCTTGCAATTTCTGGAACGTATGTGATTAGCGATAGTGTCAATCGTTAAGTGAGTAAGGGCCGACGGGGTGGCCCATAGTTGGTACTGGGACGGCCCACACTGACTGTGCACTCAAGCGTCAAGGAGCCAGCTCAACGACCTCGGCTGGCCGGTCAACTGCCGCGCTCCAGCGGTGCAGACCACGCGGGTACGGGGTCCGACGCCCAGGCCGTCAGGGGTAGCAGTGACGACCAGGTCTGCGGCGTCCATCTCATCGGCTATCCCGATTTGTATTTCGCTGAGATCTCCGGTGAGCATCTGGTCAAGAGCGGCCTTGAACTGCGCGTCGGTGCTCCGCCGCACGCAGTACACCCGGTTCCCCTGCACGAGGCGCACTTCTTTCGCAGCGCGGCTGGCCTGAAGGAAAGCAAGTTCCTGGAGGGTGGGCC
>JAYVND010000730.1:0-2990 GCA_043758635.1 Bdellovibrionales bacterium | reverse complement strand
CGCAAAACTTTCTGCGAAACAAGACACGTAAACAAAATGAGTTGGTCTTTCTTTTGGAGGCATTGCGGCTATTGGATCTAAAAAACGGCCGACGCCAGAGCGAGGTGGATCCACAAGGACCGCGTCTAGCCCATCGAGTGGCGGCAAATTCTTTCGTGCCATTTGAAAATTTCCAGCATGGATTTGCACGCGCTCGCTCAGCTTCGCTTGGTTCAGTGATCTTGAGAGACCTGCCAGCGCCAACTCATCAATCTCAAAGGCGCGCACTTCATCTGCAATGAATGCGAGAGGAAGTGTGAAGTTTCCAATTCCTGATCCGAACTCTGCAATTTTACGAATGGGTGACGCGCCCAAAAGGCGGAGTACCTCTTTGACAAGCACTTTGTTTGCGATCGGGCCTGGCTGCGTGAATGTTCCGATCGAAGAATAAAGTGGAATCGAAATTCCTTCGGAATCATAAGTATCGAACCAATTTTCGAGAATTGATTCTGCGAGCTTTAGGCTTCCGTCTCGTTCGATGAGACGTTTGCGCTTTTGACCAATCTCGACAACTGCCATAGATCGTAACTGGTCAAGCGCCTTTCGGTCATCGAGGAGGGCCTTTACGTCGACATTTGCGAAATCTAACCAAATTCCGCGCTCAAAATTTTTGGCGAGCGCAACTTTATGATCATCTGTGTTCGATTTTTTCTGAATTTGCAAGTCTGCATGTGCATCCTCACTCTCGTCGGATTTTGACTTCAATCGTCTCACTCGAAGCCGAACAGAACCCCGTCGGATATTGAGCTTCACTTGACGAAAATCATGCAGCCAGGAGTTGAGTTCAGGAGTGAGCTGGGCGCAACTTTCAAGATCAACAAGCTCTTTACGTTCACGACTGTAAAGTCCGGCCCGTTGTTTTCCAAAAACTAACGGCGCAAATTTGCTCGGTTGAGTTTCGGTATCAGCACCGGGCAGCGTGATTGTACCCTTAGCTTCGAGTTCAAAAGATTTGTCGGAGATTGTCTCAACCGTAAGATCCATGCGTGTTCGCATTCCACCGTTGCTAGTTTCAATCCACCGAATTTCCGGCAAAGAAAATGTCTGAGATGCAGCCGCAAAAGTGCGCTCGAGATGAACTTTTAAATCCGAAATTTTCTGCACACGTTGATGCTCATACCCCATCTGGATCCAGTCGCAGCCAGAACAGTTTTCAGCATAAACACATTTCAATGGATTCATTGCTTCCTCGGTGCATATCTTGAGCGAATTTCTTCAAACAATCTGAAAATAAAGAATGATTTCTCTAGCGAGTGAACAATGCCACACATTTTGGTAGTTTCGCAGTCCTCATATTCTCATATATAAAAAGTTTTTTGACAGATCAAACTCTCATGTGACTAAGTAGAATCTCAAAATTTGAAAAGCGTCACGGAGAGTGCGACATTCACCCACGCAAAATCATGCAAGACCGCAGGGCCAGAAACACGACCAGAAACAAAACCAGAAACAAAACCAGATAAGCAATCTGAGGAGAGTTGAAAACTTGGCATTGAAGGCAGCGCTCATCGCATCAACTATTGGATTTTTTGCAATTTTGCCTTTGGCAAATGCAATGGATTCAACTGACGTGCTTCCGCCCAAAATCAATTCTCCAGCACTTCGAGTTGGTCGTGTCGATGGGATCGGTCAGAGGTACAACGGTCAGGGCCAGCTGGAATCTCTTAACGACATCAACTCTGTGCAATTTGATGCGCACCAAATTGCGAAAATCGAGCCGCAGGTGAATGAGCTTGTAAAAGTCCTCAATCAATTTGGTAACCAGCGCCTCGGCGATCAACTTTATCTTGGAACTCTTCATGTCAACACGGCTCCAGAAGTGACGTACCTCGCACCTGTTCATGCATACGGAGTGACTTCAAAATGGACCGTCGCTCTGGGTGTGCCGATTTTACATTACAAAAATAAACTCTCGCTCACAGAGTCGGGTTCAAATGTCGGCGCAATTCAGCAGAGAGTGGGAACGCAGTCGACGCAAATCAATGATGCGTTCAAGCGACTTAATGTCAGTCTGGTTGGGAGTGCTCAGGCCGAACTAGCGCAAAAAGGTTACAAGCCTCTTAATGATCGCGACCAAACCATGTTTGGCGATGTTCAGCTCGCAAGCATTTACCAGTTTTATAAAACTCCGGAATGGAGTGCTGTTTTTCGCGCATTGATCGAACTGCCCACAGGCCAAGCGCCCGATCCCGACGACTTAGCGGATTTGGGAATTTTTGGCGAAACTGCGATTGAGCCGGCTTTAATTGGCTCCTACTACGTGGGGCGCGGTTTAAGTCTTGGAAGTTCCCTGTACATCCATGCTCCACTTCCCGACAAACTCACTCGGCGGGTGCCTCTCGATGATGATGACGTGCTTCCAGATCGAAGCGGCAAGCGTAATTTGAATCGCCAGCTCGGGATGTCGGGTGGTTGGGACCTAAGTGCGACCTTCGCTTTCACATCTGAGTTTCAATTTCAACTCGGCTATGAATTTTTTTCGAGAGCGGCAGATCGGTACTCCGGGACAAGCTACGGAGACCTCGGTCGTCTATCGAGCGAAACAAATGAACTCGCCGAACGAGTTCATGCGAATATCTCATTCTCATCGGTAACGGCCTACACCCAACATCGCGCGCTCTTGCCGGCAATCGTGAGCATTGATGTCTCAGATACCGTTCGGGGCACAAATGTAGAGCGTCGGTTGATTCAAGAACTTTGGTGCACAATGTTTTTCTAGTCTTGGGCGGGCCGGATTTTCCATTAGACTGAATCGCAGGATTTGCATGCGCCGATGTTGTGAACTGTAGCGAGAGAAGATCATCTGCTAAACCAAGCTAAGCTGAACCAAGCTAAGCCAAGCTTAGCTCTAATGAATTTTCTTTAAAAAATTTGAAAGTGAGATCGAGATGCGAAATTCAGTGACTGCAAATGGAATTCGACTCGTTTCTCAAACTTCGCCACGAGCGATG
>JAYVND010000729.1:0-2991 GCA_043758635.1 Bdellovibrionales bacterium | reverse complement strand
CACCAGGTGCGAGCGGAGATCTCTAAAAAGTGGCAAAATTTCAGCGGTCGTGAAGCCCGGATCCTCGAGGTCAATTAATGGATCGAGGGGAGATACGTGCTCTGACTTCTTTATGTGTTCGGCGTAGGCTTTTCGTAAATCGAGAGTCTTTTTGAGAACATCAACGACGAGAGAAAAGTTGTTCTCGGCGCGTGCCTTTTTCCAGAGCTCGTAGGATTGACTCGCAGTCTCGGTCATTTGGGCGGCAAGTTTCCCAGGCACTTTGACGTTGCGATTGTAATCTTCACGCACCACGCGCATCAGTTGCAGATCGGTCGACTTTGGATCGAGCGCGCCACGATTTTGCTCGAGCACTGAAAGCCAGTTTTCAATTTTTGGATCGACTTGAAGTTGATGCATAACGGTTGCGATTTGCGAGAGGTGATCACCACGCATCGGCGCGCCTTGCTCCGGTAGGTAAGTGGCTTGATCCCAGTACATCAAAGACTGGGCTGCACCGAGCCCGTTGATCAGTTTGAGGTGAGCCTTGAGATTTTGGAGTGCGTTGAGTGGAGATTGGCCGCCAGTCGCCGAATGGGTCGAGTTTGAATTCATTATTGGCTGATCCTATCACCAGAAGATTGGCCGGAAGATTGGCCAGGCATCTGGCTCGCTTCTTGGTTAGCTTCTTGGATCATCTTTAAAACAGCGTGATTTTGGATCGCGAGTTTTTCGTGAGGCACTCCCCACGAGTAACGATACTCGATCGAACCATCCATCATCAAATCAAGTGTCACTTCTTGGCGGAACATGCGTAGATCATCGCGATCCCCAAGACGGAAGACCAATCGTCGCTCACGAATCTCATCGGCCGCGTCTTCGACGAGAATATGCTTGAGCATACCTGGCGTGTTGCTGCTCACAGTGTAAAGTGCAAGGCTGTTTTTAAAGAGGTCGGTCGTGATGACCGTGAGCTCTTCATGAAATGCACTTTCGCTGTCGCTCGCGAGAAAGCGAATTTCAATAGCATTGCCACCCACGACCGACTTTAATGAAAGCGATGCTTGATACGGCTGACCTTCAGGATTCGTCCCGGTTCCCCGGTAATGACCTTGTTTGCTGACCAGATGGTCAAGTACAGATGGATTCAAAAGAGCCTCCGCAAGAGAGCTCGGGAAGCCATGCTGCCGACCGAGACGGGAAGAAAGAAAGTGATCTCTCTTCGTAGTGGTCTTACTACCAAAAATCAATTTGGAATCAGATCGCGCCTTAAATTTGAACTAAGTAACTAGAACGAATTTAAAACAGGAGGCCAAGACCCACCAGGCCATAGGCCGTCGTGAATGCGGCTTCTTGCGCCTGGTTCTTGTCTGTGAAGTCGAGCTGCTTCACACCAAATCCGGCTTCACCAAAAAATTCTGGGGTCCAGAAACATTTTCCGCGGAAATTTAAGTTGTAGGTGGGTCCTGCTTTCGTGGCGGAAGAGACCGCAAACGGCAAATAAGAAAGCTCGATCTCAAGATACTTCGGGTACCGTAAGCCCGGAATCAAATTCAAGGCATCATTAACAATCTTTGGCATCGCGCGGCCCCAATAAATGCCAGGCCCGACGACGGTTGCTGAGAGTGTCGAGAAATTGAGACGTTCGCCCGAGAGCATGAGGCCCACAATTTCGTCGCGGTTCCAGATTCCGTGATTAAAATTGTAGCGAAGGTTGAGGCTCAATTGGTCGAAGGTGCTGACGTTTACGCCCTCCGACAATTGGAAGCTCGAGAACGCGCGGAAGTAACGAGCATCGAGACCCCAATGCTGGAGCGCCAAGCGTTTATTGTCAGTGAATCCCAAGGATTCGAACCAGTGCATCGCGATGATCTCTCCCATCGCTACTGCTTGACCGCTCGATGAAACAACGCCGGTGAAATGCCCAGCGAGTTCACTCGCCGGAGCACGATACACATCGTAATGCGCGGTCCACTGTGTGCCGTCTTTTTCCGTCAATTTAATTCGTGCCTTATTGTTTTCAGATTCTTTTTCGGCTAGGAAGCGCCAATTAAATTCAGAGGCGCTGGTTTTTTTCACGCGCGTTTCACTGCTCTCGACTTTTAAAGCCGGACTCGCGGTTCCATACATCGTGGGCTCGCGGACGTAGGTCTGCGTTTGGCGGTCAGCGATGTAGGCTCGATCGGCCTCTTTTGGGAGGCGCTTTGCTTCGAAGAGCAGATCAAATGGCATATTGAAAACGCCCAGTACTTTGACGATTGGCGCTTCTTTGGAAATCGCCAACTGCCAAACTCGTTCTTGTTTAATGATTGTTCCCGACCAGAAATGTAGGTCTGGAACTTTGAGCATTCTGACTCTGCCTACGGGTTGTGCTCCCTCACCGGTTAAGAGAACGGTGCGACCTGACGGGCTCTCGATGACGTCGTAGATTTTTAGATGAATGGGCTGACTTGAAATATTGAGCACCGCACCAGTGCTAAAGCGAATGCCGAAATTGATTTTTTTACCGTCGGGGAAGTTGATCAAACCGCGATCACCAATCTCTTTTCCTTCGAGCATTGCCGTTGGTTTGACTTCAGGCATACCAGATTGAGTGACGTGCCCATCCTTAAAAGGCGTGAGATAAAATCCGCCTGAGCAAATCTTCAGTGATTGATCTTGTTCGAGAGTTTTACTTAAACAGGCGCGGAGTTGCGTGCGTTTAAATAAAAATGCAAATTCTTTGGGGTCAACATCACTCATTCCCCAATTGCTTCCGGCGTGTATCGAAGTATCCGGCATGCTCTTAGCATTGTTCGAGCGAAGATAACTGTTCCACTGCGCATGGGTACTCGCGGTGACTGGCTGAGAATAAACTGCTTTTCCTGCTGAGTCTTCGAGACTGAATGTGCCCGTCGTTGAGAAAATTTGCGGCCAACGGAATGAGATATTTGTCACAAACGGACGATTGTCGTGACCGGCAAAGAGAGAGCTGATCGCGCCCTGGCTCTTACGCGGCGTTTGTGTCATTGC
>JAYVND010000728.1:0-2993 GCA_043758635.1 Bdellovibrionales bacterium | reverse complement strand
CCTGGAAATTCAAAGGACCCGCTCAAGCGCGAGTACGGTCGATAACGCCAACCTTCGTCAACGATCTCCCTACCTTTTTCCGAAAGGTGAAGGCAATTGCGACTCAAGCCTCCGAGGCAAGCAATGAAATCGTTTATCTCTCGACCGGAGAACACGAGAAGCTTGTCCCGGCCTGGTTCAGCCGAGATCTCGGTGAGTCGTCACAATTTCAAAACCTTGCCCTGCAAAAGTGAGGATCAAAAGATATGACGTCAATGGCTAAACTGCTGAGTCGAATTAAACGTATCCAAGGTCAACTCGCTTCGGTTTCACTGAGCATTGAGAACGAAAAAGATGTGAGCAATGTCCTTCAAACCGTTGCCGCTTCGCGCGGCGCGATCAATGGACTGATTGCGGAGATCATCGAGAATCATGTCTTAACCGATGTGGTTCCAAAGGACGGCAACTGGGGTACCGAGCATGAGAGTGCCGCGAAAAAGCTCAATCAGATCGTGGCAACTTACCTTAAATAATTTCTTTGTGAACGCGAACCTGGAGACTTGAAATGACGGAACCTAAGACCTTAACAGTTCAGAGCTCTCCTGCTTCAAAGTCCGAGCACACCTCGAGCCTCGAGCCGGATTTTCTGAGCCGAAGTCGATCCGTCAAGCATCCCGTCTTAAGAAGCGTTCTGCATTTTTTGATGGTCGTGGGTCCTGGGATCATTGTCATGGAGGCGGACAATGATGCCGGTGCCGTCTCGACCTACACGCAAGCCGGCGCGCTTTTCGGCACCAAGCTTTTCTGGGTTTTATTGCTCCTGCTCCCGGTGACTTATTTCTGCCAAGAGATGGTTGTTCGACTAGGTATTGCGACCGGCGAGGGTCATGCGGCCATCATCTACAAACGGTTTGGGAAATGGTGGGGTCGCTTCTCTTTGATTGATTTAGAGCTGTTGAACTTTTTAACTCTGATCACTGAGTTTGCTGCCATCTCTTTGGCGTTTAGCGCATTTGGGATTTCTCCAAATATCTCAGTGAGCGTGGCGGCAGTGAGTCTCATCTTACTTGTTGTGACTGGGAGCTATCTCCGCTGGGAGCGCATCGCACTTGTCTTGTGCGCGATGGATATTGCTTGGATCGTGTTCATGTTTATGTCAGGCCTTCCAGGCCATGAAGCCATGCACGATTTGGTTTCGCCTTCCATGCCTCGTGGAGGCATTAGTTCCAATTTGATCTTTATGGTCATTGCCATCGTCGGGACGACGGTCGCTCCATGGCAGCTCTTCTTTCAACAGAGCTGCATTGCAGATAAAAAGCTGAGGTTCAAAGATTTAAAGTTTGCGCAGATTGACACTTTCATTGGTGCCACTTTCACAATCATTGTTGCCGCCGGCATGATGGCCGTCGGTGCTATTCTTTACCGCAAAGGCATCGCCTACGAAGACCCAGCTCAAATGGCAAACGCGCTCTTGCCTATCCTCGGACCAGTTGTCAGAAATGGTCTGCTTCTGCTCATGGTCAATGCGGCCGTGCTTGGAACGACTGCGATTTCATTATCGAGTGCCTGGGCGTACGCCGAAGTGATGGAATGGGACCACGGTTTAGAAAAAAAATTCAAAGATGCACCTGGATTCTACATTGTTTATATGGGTGCCGTCCTGGCAGCAGCCGGGATCGTGCTCATTCCGAGAGTGCCGCTGCAGTTAATTATTGTCACGGTTCAAGCGCTCGCGGGACTTATGCTTCCGAGTGCGATCATTTTTTTACAACTTTTGCTCAACGATAAAGAACTCTTAGGCGACCGGTTCGTGAATAAGAGTTGGAACAACTGGATCAATTGGACAATCGTGGCGGTGCTTTTTGTGCTCTCGGGAGTTTTAGCGGTACAAGTTTTGCTACCTAATTTCTTGCCCACCTCATTGTAAATAGAGAAAGAGGATTCAATGCTCACCAAAAATATGATGAATGAGATAATTGACCATGACGATAGCTACACTGTAGTTCATCCACTTTTTGACGTGCCTGAGGCGAAACTGGATCCCGCAAACTTTGGCGCGATGAAAATGACACCCGCGGTGAAGTGGTCGCTGATGTTCTTAAGGTTCTACTTGATCGCAATGGTAGTGCTGGTGGCTTACCGTATGCTCGTACTTGCCGGAGTCCTCAATTAACTAGTCCATCGGGGGCGTGATCCCTGGGCTCGAAGTCGTTTGAGTATTGTGTATGAGGCCAAAGGCTCGCGTGTTCGCTTGCAGTTCAAAATTTGCCAACATATACTGCCCCCAGTATCGGTTTTCCGACTAAGTCTTTGTCTCTACAAAATTGGGGGAATCTTTGACACGATCCAGAGCGCGTGCTCACAACCATCTCGATCAAACGAAACTTGTCATTAGGATCAATCGCATTCTTGGACAGTTGAACTCTGCATCGAACGATATCAAAGAACAGCACGAGTGTCGCAAAATTTTACAAACTCTTGCGGCTTGCCGAGGCGCTGTCGATAGTTTGATGATCGAGATCCTTGAAGGTCATATCGAGCATCACGTTGTTCCTGAAAAGACAAAATGGGGAAAACGAAATCGCGACGCGACGCGACGACTGAGCTTATCGATATCCTGAAAACGTACCTGAAGTAGTTTGCCTCTTGAAACTTTGCGCGCTCTGCGAGGGCAAGATCGAAGCAAGCGCGCGACGAGCGGCACGTTGACAAGTATCTCGCTCTTTAACGACGGAAACTTCCCCTGTCTCGTCAGTTTAGCCACCCTCGGTAATCGACGGCACAACCTGATGGTGGAGTCGATGTGGCGTCAATTCACTTTTTGGTTGCCGCTTTTTTTCCATCAGGATGTTTCAAGCGTGGCAAAAGGTTAATAGCATCTAAAAGCAACGAAGAGGCTGGCGCAAGGAGATTGCCTCGCGCAGCTTGCAATGCGGCAAGTCCCAGCAAAATACCAAAAGACGTTTTATAAGCTATTTTTGTTTGGTTGATGGAGGAAACCGGATCGTCAAAAT
>JAYVND010000727.1:0-2994 GCA_043758635.1 Bdellovibrionales bacterium | reverse complement strand
TTTACTGAATGGGTTTTGCAATTAAATGGGTTTCGCAAGATTCCGAACGCAAAAATGCCCAGTTCGTCACGTCGTGAGTAGAGAACTGGGCAACGCAGCGTTTAGGGCAAAAATTTACTTTCCGTACACAAACGTGCGCAGAGGTGCGGCGAAACGATTCGGCATCAGATTCGCAATCAAATCCATAGTCGTCTGAATCATTGAGCCTTCGCGAATTTGCGGTTTCAACTCCTCGAAAGCCACTGCCATCATTTCAGCTTCCTCATTGACTAGAACCAAACGGGCCGCTGAAAAAATATCACCTTCTTCTTCCTCGATATGGTGCTCAATCCCGTCTTTGAATTTTTGCGCAAGTGAAACCCACTTCACATCAACTAGGTCGATCGCTTGAAGCGTGCGCAGCATTGCTTCTGCCTGCATGTGTTCCATATAACCGTGAGTAACCAATTCCCCTGCCCCGTCAATCGTGCGCAGTGAGTTGTAGAAGACCGCCTCTTCTGCCCGGGAGTGGGGAATAAGTTCGTCACGGATTTTTTCAATCAATGCAGTAGGGGACTTCCCGCCATGTTCTTGCTCAACAAGTTGAGCAAGAAGCGGCTTTAACCCGTCATGATCTTTTTTCAGAGTTTCATAAATCGTCACTGTGTCCTCAATTCTTCGAATGTTTTCGATCTTCGATTCTAGAGAGAGCAACATGTGGACCAGGCGAAAAACCGTGCAGCCAGAGGTTCAAACGAATCAGAACAGATTTGAAACTCCCTTTGAGTAAAGCAAAGTACCAAAAATCCCCACGGCACGGGGATTTTTAACTCGGCCCAAACTGCAACGCACAGTTCTTTTCATTTCTCAGACAAAGCAGCGCCAAAAGTTCTCTTCACAGCTCTGCCTGCATGCTGGCTCTTGATCAAAAGATATAAGTTAAATGTCCGGACACATTGTCATTGCCACGGAAGCGGGCCAAAAATGTGCTGGTATCCGTGTCAGGCTTTCCACTCCCGAGAATATCGGCTGAGAGTGCGAAGCGCCAGGTGTTCGTATAGCTCAAACGAACGTCCGCTTCCAAAACGCTTCCGTTCTCTTCAGTCTCATCGATGAGTCGGAGAGTTTGATCCCAGCGCCAATTCCCTTCCCGCCAAAGCATTGAATCTTCTTGAAGACTGACGGCGCGACGATAAGGCGTGCGATAACCGAAAAGTGATGTTGAGCTTGCTAGGAGGCCCTGCGCTTGCGTCTCCCCGCCTACGGTGTTCAAAGCCATCAGACGCAACCGTGGCCCCCATGTTTTGTGAGGATACGCACGCCACTCGAAATAAGGGCTAAAGTACATCTCAGATTTGAGAGTTTGGTAACTCATGCGCGACGAATCGCCGGACGTGTCTACCGGTGCACCTTGATTCTCTGGCTCATCTCTCAAAAATGAAAATCCGGCAGAGTAGGTATCTGTTCGGTACCCAAATTCGACAGCTTCGAGCCTTTGGAACTCAACGCGTGGGTAAATCACGACGTTTCCGTAGCTCTCCGTATCCGCCAAAATGTAGGTCGTCCCAAATGGCGTGGCGAGTGCATTGCGCGGCTTGTGGATAAATGAAGCGCGAAGAAATGCGCCAATGTCGTTTTGTTTACTCGGGCGAACATGAGCTCCGACCTGCAGGAGTATACCCTCGCTCCAGCGATTGATCACCGAACCAGTCGACGGAGTCTGCAGTTCAAAATTCAAACGCGAGCTGGGACGGGAAGGAAAAAGCTCAACCGAATTCGGCGGCTTGCTAAACCAAGGATTGTGACTCTCAAAATTCCCGTTGCTCACTTCAAACGTTGCACCCTGCTCTGGGATAAACAAAGGCGATACGAATGCAGTGATGGAGACCAAGTTGCTCTCCAGAGCTGCGAAAATTCCTGCAAGCCCCTGTTCGGTTGGATGAAGACCGTCGAAGCGGTTGACGGGCTGCCAAAGTCCGAAGCCCCAGTTTTCATCGAGCGTGCTCCACGGCTGACGTCTGCGCCCAACGGAGATTTCAAAAGCCTGCCCTTGATTCGACCCATCGCCGTGAGAATCGCTAGTACTAACGGCGTATTCGCCAGCGTTTTGAGCAGAATTCGTGCCGGAACCTGGGCCAGTACTCGGGCCAGAATTCGTGCCGGAACCCACTCTGCCGTTTGCGCCTTTTGCCGATCCAGGCCCCAAGATTACTGATCTTCTAGAAATTTCTGCGGCGCCAACATTGGCCTCATCGATGCGAGTCGAAATATCACCAAAATTTATTCGCCAGTTGAGATAGGCCTCGGGCATCTCGAGAAAAGAATAATTCTCAATCGAAGTCGCACAGCTTCCGCCAACATCAATGGCGCCATTGATCACGTGATCTTCAGTGCGCGTACGCAAGCGTCCAGACAAAAAGGTGTAATCTTTAATACCCGCCGGTGGGTTGGCGCGGGCGAGATAACTCTCGCGATCGATCCCAATCCACAGCTCGTCAATCTTACGAGCTGGGTTCGTTGGAATTTGGTCAGCCGAGGCCGATAGAGTCGAGTCCGCTTCGCTCGCTTGATTGTGCAAATGCTCCGTGACCGTTTCGGTATGCGCCACTGGGGCGGAAACTAAGAGCGCGAACCAGCACATGGAGCAAATACGGCAATACAAGTGAGAGCGTGCGGGAATTTTCATGCAGCCAAACATCTAACCCGAGCTCGGAAAGCTCACAAGTCAGACTCTCACCAGCAATGCAAATTACCATCTTGCGTCAGCTTTTCACGCTTATTCATCGAGCGCCCGGCATTTTTTTTAAATGTAATCTCAAGTCGGCTCTGCTCTTAGACGCACGGATGAGCCTTGCTTAAAACCCACAGGCTTCTGCAGGCGTTCAGCGAGCTTGGATAGCTCAAGATCCAACCATTGTCGTGCAAGGGTCTGCGCCCACCGCGAGTCATGGAGAATAAGGAATTCCTCGAGGCGAAACGGCATCAATCGAAGCTGATTCAACACCGTGGGTTGAC
>JAYVND010000726.1:0-2995 GCA_043758635.1 Bdellovibrionales bacterium | reverse complement strand
CGGAAGCTTAATCATCGGTTCCTCATTAAACTAAAAAACTGGGTGTTGAATTGGTAGGTTGAATCGCCAACAGATTGAACCGCTTCAAATTCGACAATAAAAGATTTAACGAATTTCCGTAGCGCCTGTTTCATTTTCGGAATATCGCGTTGCCGAATGTTCATCGCATAGCCGTTCATTTCTCTTTCCTCTACAGATTGCGAAGTCACCTGATCTGCTGCCAGGAGTGAAACGTTTCTGTGATATTTCATGGATCCCAAATTGGCGAGGTCGTGAACATTTGTAATGTGCGGGTGGGCTTTTTTGAGTTGCCCCTCCTCGCTTGTTAACAGGCCGTGCTTGAGTAGCGTTTTGATTATGATCTCAATTTCTTCAGGCGACTTTGGAATGACACTGTTCCGACTGATCCAGGCTGGGTCCGTTTTGAATCCCTCTAGGTCTGTCATTTCCAGCAACGCTCCCCAAAATGGATCGCTTAGAATGCTGAAATCCGCCATTTCGGTCATAGTGAATCTCTTGTGACTCCGCAACGTTTCGATTTGGTCGATGAGCATCAGTCGGGAATACTGATCAGTTGAATTTTCAATGTTGATCAATAACAAAAGGTAATGAGCCTCTTGTTCGGAAAGTTTTAGGTTTAGAACTAAACGAGAAAGTAATGAGATGGGGGTTGAGCCCTTGCCGTTCACGATAGACTGTAGACGGGTATGGCTTTTCAAACCCATGTTCTTCGCCCACGCACGGACTGAATACCTCGAAATCTGTCGCTTTTTATGTTCGAAGGCATCCCGAATAAATGCATTTGCAGAGTAATAGCTATAAACATCAGGAGCAGTCAGAATTCGCATGTCCTTCAGCACTGCAATTTACAAGCCCTGCCAAATAGAACTGATGACCGGCCTCAGTTAAAGGATCCGTCTTCGCCAACAAAAATCGAGAGATTGTTCACTTTTTCGACAGCAAAATATTCACGAGAACCCTTCGAGAGTCTGTGTTGAGAGAATGCTGAGAAACTGCCGAGAAACTGCAAAATACAGTCTGTTCTTTACCGATGAACACTATTCCATTGGCAAATTTGATTTCCTGAGGCGAGCGCGAGTACAAGGTGCTTGGTACCGCACACGAAATATTTAAAAGGAGCAATGAGTGAAACAGTCCGCACTTGTCTTAACCGTGATCCAACTAGCAACAATTATCTCTGTCTCGACCGCGTCGGCTGCCAACGGGCAGCCAAGTCAGCCGACATCGGTTTCTTCTTTCCTAAGTAACCAAGAGGGTAGAGTGATGGTGTTAGTGACGGAACCGGTAACAGCTAAAGCGATTTTTTGTATCGAGGGAAAGATGCGCGATATTTTGACTGTATCTCAAGATCAAAAATTCGCTGTAGCTGATTGGGTGGTTCCGATTGATCCGGACCACTCGATTTACAATCGAATCTTATTGGAGCAGTTTGGCAGCGACCTGCATCTTAATATTCAGAGCGCATGGATGCCTGCTAACGATAGGGGCTACAACATCATCAACGCATTCTTTCATGATCTTACAGATTTGAATTTTAAACAGGAGATGAGTGGAGGAGTGAGTGCCTCGGGATCAATTTTAGACGCGGGCCCGTCTTCAAATCCTCGCGTCTACAAAGTCCTTGTTTCAATCAATCCTGTTAAAAGCGCCACCGGCTTTCCGGTGAGTTGCGATGGCGTTGCCCGCTGAATTTATAACTCAAGAGAGATTCTGACAACAGCCTCCCCGGTCGGATAATCTCCACGTCGGGGATTATCCGTGTCACGACTCAAGAGTTGCGAGTGCATGGAATAGCGATGCTCAGTGGAGCGCAAAGTCGTTTGCTGCAACACCGACAGTGTTTTGCCTAGATTCATAAGAGAGCTTCAATTGTGGGGCGTGAAGTGGCTGAACGCAAATCGTTTAGCGATTCGAATTAAGGATGTGCTCCAGCGCCCATTCTACTTGAAACCTGTTCGATAATGCGACTTTTTCAAAGGTGCGAGAGATTTTCTCAGGCTTTTAAATTTTTGAGATTCTTGTTGGCCTCGGTTAATTCATTCGTATCACTCGTATCAAAGTCGTACGTCACTACTTTTGGCAGTTTGGTGAAGTTCGACAGCTGGAGTTTGACGCTGTCCTGCTTGGTCGTTTTTAACAGGCCCTGTAGTTGCATCGATCTGAATGCTCAAGCACAAATAATAGATGTGCTTGTGTCGGGATGTAAGATGGTTTCAAAGCGGCGTGCACGGACTAATATGAATCTCAGTGCCAGAAATTTGATTGTGAACATTTCCAGCTTCTGCTTGCTGATTCTGTGTTTCACTGCCTGCGATTTTTCAAGCCGAGGTAGACCTGCTTTGACGGCTCAAAGCTCTGCGTCAACAAATTCAGCGATAGCAGAATTATCTCCGCTGCGAATAAAGGAAGAATCACTACCTACATTTAGTTTACCAAGCTTGACTACCGCGACCTCCGTTATGAACGCCTCTGGAACTGAAGTGGGTTACGCCTACGGTGCATCCACCGTATTTACCGACGACGGGTCCGGCTCGGCATATCACAGCTACGCGTGTGCGGGCGACTATTCGGGAACAGGATGGGATTTGGTCCGCCACACGAAAAGCTCTGACCTTTCGATCTGGTCGTCTCCTGATAAATTGTTACAAGCCACCGCTCACTCTGGCGAACTCAGTGCTTGTGACCCCTCGGTCGTGCGTTTCAACGCCGGCGACGGCTTATTTTATTATATGTTTTACGGGGGTGGAGACGGAAACATTTACGTCGCACGCTCTGTTCTCGCATCGGGACCGTTTGCAAAATACACTCGACGTGGAACATGGGATGTCCAAGCATTGGATCCGCAAATCGTCGTGTCACATGCCGCAACTTTTACGGTCAATGGCAGTGACGGCGTTTGGTATGGAGCCGGTGAACCCACCGTCGTCGTGCACGACGGCTCGCTGTACATGTGTATTCGGATGATACCTTCTAC
>JAYVND010000725.1:0-2996 GCA_043758635.1 Bdellovibrionales bacterium | reverse complement strand
GCTAACGTCAACACGCCTGGTTTTAAGCGCGACGGGCAAATGTTCCGGGAGTACCTCTCGGCATTCGAAAAAGAGCCAGGCCAGCAAGGCATGCCCCGCATTCCGGCGTCGGTCGAATCATTTTACGATATGCATGGTGGCGACAAGAGCTATGTCGATGCCAATGGTACTTTCACGGACTTCTCGCAAGGCGGACTTCGCAGCACCGGAAATAAACTGGATGTTGCAATCGAAGGGAACGGATTTTTTGAAGTCGGGACCCCTGATGGCGTGAAGCTCACCCGCTCGGGATCCTTCACGATCAATAGCGAAGGGATTCTCGTTACAAAACAGGGTTACCCTGTTTTGAGCGATGCGCCTGGTGGAGTCTCGGATCCAGCGGCGCGACAGATCAAGATCAAAGATGCGCACGTAACAATCGGCGAGAACGGCCAAGTGGTGTCGGGTGATCAAGTTGCAGGGAAAATTTCGGTGGTGAATGTCGGCAATCGCGACGCTCTGTTGAAGACCGGGCAGAACCTCTACACCTTCAAAGACAATCTAGATGCAAAAATGTCGGTAGACACGAATCCTAAAATGAATCAGGGATTTCTCGAAGTGAGTAATGTCAATATTGTTAAAGAGATGACGGACATGATCACTGCCACGCGCACGTTCGAGAGCACGCAAAAAGCCATTCAAGCTTACGACAATATGTCGAATAAAGCGGTGAATGAAGTACCAAAATTAAAAGGCTAAGGGGAACTTGAATGCTTAAATCTCTCACGACCGCAGCGACCGGCATGCAGGCCCAACAGCAGAACATGGATGTTATCGCCAACAACTTGGCAAACGTCTCGACTACCGGATTTAAAAAATCTCGCGCGGAATTCGAAGATCTCATGTACCAAACTCAAAAAGAGCCAGGTGCAGCAAGTGGTTTGAATTCGGTTTCACCGACGGGAGTTCAAACCGGTCTCGGTGTCCGCACGGCGGCCATCGGAAAAGATTTCGAATTGGGAGCAGCGAAGCTCACAAAAAACCCACTCGATCTTCAGATTGAAGGCTCCGGTTTTTTTTCCGTTACTCTCGCTGATGGCACGACCGGTTACACGCGGGATGGCTCATTTAAGAAAGATCCAGCCGGCAAGATCGTGGATAAAAATGGAAATGCGCTCCAACCCGTAATCACTTTGCCACCGGATGCAGAAGAGGTCGGCGTTTCTCCCGAAGGAAAAGTCACTGTGATCGTTTCGGGCAATCGTAATCCTCAAAGTGTGGGTCAGATCAACGTGACTAATTTTATCAATCCAGCGGGGCTGCGCTCGCAAGGTAAAAACGTGTTCGTTCCATCGGGCGCGAGTGGCCAGCCGCAAACCGGCACTCCAGGCCAAAACGGGATGGGTGGCATATCCCAAGGACAGCTCGAGGCGAGCAATGTGAATATTGTCGATGAGATGGTCAACATGATCACCGCTCAGCGAGCGTATGAAACGAACTCAAAAGTGATTCAAGCCTCCGACCAGATGCTGCAGTACACGAACCAACTTCGCTAAATAGCCGCTGTAAATAGAGAGCGTCCAAGGGGCGACGTCCGTTAGTTTGCATTTGCTTGAAGCCCTCGAATTGATGAAACCCTCTAGCCCTCTATTTGCTGTGATGCCCGTAAAAAGCGCTATGTTTAACGCCGGTAAGTGGATGCGCACAACCTGAAGCCAGTGACCCTTGGGGAAACGTATTTTGAATATATCTCTCTCATTAAATTTACGTTTCTCTCTCATGCTTTCGGCAATGTTTGCATTTTGCATCGGCGCTACGCAAATGGCGCTTGCAGCTGAGGATGGGTCATCTAGTTCTTCAACTGAGTCCAGTGTCACGACGGATCCAGGTGTTCTCGTCGTGAAGCCCGTCGTTGAAGTCGATGGCACGCATGATATCATGTTGAATGATTTGGTCGAAGCGCGCGGCGCGAGTCAAGCGGTGGTCAATGCGATTCGCGACGTGCGACTCTCGGATGCGCCGAAACGAGAAGAGAGCCGCTATTTCACCGCCGAAGATCTTTCGCAAGCTTTGAAAGTGAATCTTCGGCAAGTTCTGCAAACAACTGGCGAGCTCCCGCGTTTTCGGATTCCATCACGCGTGGTCGTGACTCGTAAATCATTGAAGATCAAAGCCGACGACGTGCAAAAGTCAGTTCTTGAACAATTTAAAATGCTTTGCGCTGATTGCGAATTCGAATTCACTTCGTTCAATATACCAATTCTTCCGCGGTATATTTCCGCAGATCACACTTGGTCGGTGCGAGCGCGGGCTGAGTTACCAAAAGGAAGCTTCACGCTCCCTTTTGAAATTCGCTCCACGGCGTCAGATGCTGGCGGAAAAAATGAGGCGGAGTTGGCCAACGGAAAAAACGCAAACGGGAAATTATCTACGCCTGCATCGAGTGACATCAAGCTGTACTGGGTCAGCGGGCAAGTGGTGATTCGCCGGAAGGGCGCCGTTGCATCGCGGTCGGCAAACATTGGTGAACGTCTTCATCAGGAAGATTACGAAATGAAACTACACGACGTCACCTTCTCGAGCGACTCGCCAGCGACGGCTGCAGAGATTTCAAATTCAGTTTTAGCTCGCGCAATTTCGGCTGGCGACCTGATCTGGCGCAGCGAATTGCGGCGGGAGATGGCGATTAAAAATGGTGACCCGGTGAAAGTGGTTGCGGGAAGCGGTGATTGGGAAGTCACGATTGACGGGATTTCCCAATCGTCGGCTTACGTCGGTGACTTGGTTCGCGTGAAAATACCGCGCACTCAAAAATTAGTTTCGGGCGTGCTGCGCGACAAGGGTGTGGTGGAGTTGCAATGATCAATCTCCGCTTAAAACCAAAACATCTCATTCAGCAAGCCGCGCACGCGTTTGCGCTTGCAGGTTTATTTAGCATGCTGGTTTTCGGTACGGGGTGTGCGAGCATTCAAAAATGGCTCAATGGCGGCGATCGTCAGCCGGCGTCTGACGGACCG
>JAYVND010000724.1:0-2998 GCA_043758635.1 Bdellovibrionales bacterium | reverse complement strand
GAGTCGTGGCCAGAGTCGTGGCCAGAGTCGTGCTGCGAGTTGATTCCGGCAGGGTCGGCAGGTAACTTTTGATCGGAAATATTTGGCATGCCGCTCTACGTACTACAATTTCTTTTGAGAGAGGAGTCGTTTTAAACTTAGAATGTTAAGTAATGGCAGAAGTAGCAGTAAAAAAACGATTATTCGCGATTGGTGATGTGCACGGCTGTGCGCAGGAACTCGACATGCTCCTCACAAAGATCAATCCTCAAAAAAACGACACCGTTGTTTTCTTAGGCGATTACATTGACCGGGGACCCGATTCGCGCACGGTGATCGATCTTATTTTAGATCTCAAAAAACGTTGCGGTGTTGTCTGCCTGAAAGGCAACCACGAGGACATGTTCCTCGATTTCTTGGAGCGTCCAGCGTCAAAGGGTGCAGGGCTTTTTATCCTCAACGGGGGCTCGGCTACGCTAGCGAGTTACGGAAGTGGCGGCGGCAGTTTTGAGGTTCCCCGCGAGCACATCGAATTTCTTTACACGCTCAAACTCTGGCATGAAACCGAAGATTATTTTTTTGTGCACGCGGGTGTTCCCGAGCAACCGCTCAGCTCTGTGCGCGAAGAAGACGATTCGATTCTACTTTGGGCGCGCGAGCCATTTCTCTCGAGCCAGTATCAGTGGGAGAAGCGCATTATTCATGGTCACACGCCGATGCCGGCTGTCGAAAGCCGCATGAATCGAATCAACATCGACACGGGTTGCGTTTTCGACGGCAGCTTAACAGCGGTTGAAATGCCGGGTGAAGTCTTTCATCAAATTCGTCGCCAAGCACAGCGCGAGCCCGTGAGAGAGCTCACTATCAGTGATGACGTTCGAATTGCAGTTCGATTTGAAGGACGCCTGCCAGTTCTTTGCTCTCGAGCGGGAGAAGCGCCAATCGAATTTGAAACGCTCAACTACAATCAATTTGGTCTTCTAATGCGCGATCCACGCCCGAGTAAGGATCTTGTCTTCAATGCGGGCGATCAAATTGAAGGTGTGATTGGTCAAGACTCGAAGTCGACGGCGCGAGGAGCTTTCGCAAATTCTTCGAATTCTTCGCAAGTGTCGCAAGCGAAATCTCCTGCGGGACCTAGCGCGCAGCGCGACCCGGTTCAGTTTACGGGCACGGTGGTGCGGTCAGAGACGCGTGGAGCTTCGCCGGTTTATGCGATTAAAATTGACCGAATCACTGATGGAAGCGATGGTCGAAAGTGGATCACGCGCTCGGAGCCGGAGGAAGGCACGTGAGATTCTAAATCTCCGGTCTTCGAAGGATCATTAACGTGACTGTTCAAATAGCTCATCAAACAGCTCATTCAGCCGGGCGCAAATTTCCACTTTTTACCCGCCTTCCGCAGTTCCACGAAGTCTCAAACGATCTGATTCTCGACCGTTTTCTCGACTATCTGGCGGAGAAAAAACTCGAGCTCTATCCTGCTCAGGAAGAAGCCATTCTCTCATTGATTGATGGCCAAAACGTGATTCTGAACACGCCAACTGGCTCCGGCAAAAGTCTGGTTGCGACCGCACTTCACTTCCAATCTTTAGCGCTCGGCAAGCGCTCATTTTACACGTGTCCCATCAAAGCCTTGGTAAACGAAAAATTCTTAGCTCTCTGCAATGAATTTGGGCCCGACCAAGTCGGCATGATTACGGGTGATGGTTCGGTCAATCGTGATGCACCTATTATCTGCTGCACCGCCGAGATTTTAGCGAACATCGCGCTTCGCGAGGGAGTGGATGCGGCTGTCGACGACGTGATCATGGACGAGTTTCACTACTATTCCGATCGCGAACGGGGAGTGGCGTGGCAAATTCCACTTTTGATCCTAAAACGCGCACGCTTTTTATTGATGTCGGCAACGCTTGGCGATGTTTCGTTTTTTGAAACACAGCTGACGGAGCTCACCGATCGGCCAACAGCACTTGTTGCGAGCGGCGAACGCCCAGTGCCGCTTAAGTTTGAATATCGCGAAACACCGCTGCATGAAACGATTCAAGAGCTCTTAGGTAAAAATTTGGCGCCTGTGTATCTCGTGAACTTTTCGCAGCGCGAAGCTGCCGAAGAAGCGCAGAATTTAATGAGCGTCGACTTCATATCGAAGGATCAGAAGAAGTTGATCGCTGAAGAAATTTTAGGCACAAAATTTAGCAGTCCTTATGGAAAAGAAATTCAAAAATATCTCAAGCACGGCGTCGGTTTGCATCACGCCGGTCTTTTGCCGAAGTATCGACTCTTGGTTGAGCGTTTGGCGCAAAAAGGAATGCTTAAAGTCATCTGCGGAACCGATACGCTTGGGGTTGGCGTGAACGTGCCTATCCGTTCGGTCCTCTTCACCAAACTTTGCAAATACAACGGCGAAAAAACCTCGCTTCTGTCGGTTCGCGACTTTCAGCAGATCGCCGGCCGAGCCGGGCGCCGTGGTTTTGACATCGAGGGCTTTGTTGTCGCCCAAGCGCCGGCACACGTGATCGAAAATTTGAAGATGGATCGGAAAGCGGCTCTAGATCCAAAAAAGGCCAAAAAAATGGTCAAGATCAGGCCTCCCGACAGAGGCTTCGTACACTGGGATCAAACCACTTTTCAAAAACTCGTGACCGGACGGCCCGAGTCGTTAGTTTCTCGTTTTTCAGTTTCTCATGGAATGCTTTTGAGCGTTCTCTCCCGCAAAAATGACGACGGCTGTACGGCGCTGAGAACCTTGATACGCGATTCGCATGAGCCCGAAGCCGCAAAAAAGAAACAGCGAGAGTTGGCTTTCACTTTGTTCCGCTCGCTTCTCGATCGTAAATTAATTGAATTTGTTGACGGCAGTCTTCGGGTGCAAATTGATTTGCAAGATGACTTCTCGCTCAATCATTCGCTTTCGCTTTGGCTGCTCGACACAATCAAACTCTTGGAGACGACTTCTGAAACTTACGCGCTCGATGTTTTGACACTTGTTGAAGCAATTCTAGAGAGCCCTGATTTG
>JAYVND010000723.1:0-3015 GCA_043758635.1 Bdellovibrionales bacterium | reverse complement strand
GCAAGCCCGAGCCCAGGCTCTAGATCAGGCTCGATCTAGAGCCTGGGCTCAGCGAGCGGCATCCCTCAGTCACGAACAGTCGTAAAAGCTCAAAATGGCAGCTAGCGTTTCAATCGAATCAGCAAAATGCCAGACGCCACAAGCGAGACGGCGTTGGCCAACCACACAGCTAAAATCGGGGTAAGAGCCCCGTGTTGCCCGAGTGTTATGCCCGAAGAGTAAGCAGCGTAATAGGCAAACGTCAGGAACAAAACAATACCAAAATTTACGGCCATTCCACCTGTTCGCGCTCGCGAAACGCTGAACGGAATCCCGATGCAAGCCATCACAAAACCGGCAATTGCAAAGCTGAACTTCGCCTGATAATCAACCTCGTAAGCCGTCGTTTCAAATCCCGCCTCTTTATTGTGCTCAATGAAGTGCTTCAGTTCTTTGGTTGAAAGGGCGTCGGTTGAAACTTCGCTGCGTTGAATGTCTTTGGTGTCTTCGTTCACCAGAATTGTTTTGGCTTTAAACGTCTTTGTTAGCGGTACACTGGCATCGGTAAAGAGCGTGACGTTTCCATTTTCGAGATTCCACTTTTGCCCGTCGAGATCCACACCTTCAGCGGTCAGCATTTGGGTCAGCTGCCAAAGGTCGTTGAAGTAATACATCGTGAGGCCCTGCGCGCGGCGCTTCTCACCCTGCAGAGTCTTAATATTAAAAAGAGTATTGCCAGATCGGTACCAAATTTTATTGGTCTTCACTGTCGAGTAAAGGCCTGGCTTTTTAATAATGTCGACGTAATAAACAAAATTGCGGCGCTGGTTGATCACTGAAACGAGTCGATCATTCAGCCAAAACGACACGCCCGAAATCGAAATCACGAGCGTCAAAATCGGCAGACTGATCCTCGCAAGGCTCATCCCAGAGCTGAAAAGCGCGACAAGCTCATTGCTCCGATTCATCGAACTGAGTGTAAAAATCGTCGCAAGCAAACACGCAACTGGCATCAACTGATATGCGGTTCCGGGAATGAAAAGACTGTAGTATTCTAGAACCGCGCTGCCCGTTGCGCCGAAGTGGGCAATGTTCGTCATGAAATCAACCGTAACGAAGAGCGTGATAAAAACTAGCAACCCCGCCGCAAAGAACGAGATAAAAAGTTTAGCGATGTAGCGGTCTATTATTCCGGGCATTCGTGCATCCTACCGTCACAGAGCTCCGAGGCCAACTGGCATCTTGACTCATTCGTTCAAAGACAGCAGACTTGAATCATGGCATTGCGCGTCTTGCTCGCGGACGAAAGTACAACAATCAAAAAGGTCATGCAGCTCGCGCTGCAAGATTTCGCCGTGGAAGTGAAAGCTGTTCACGCGGGCGTCGACGTGATTGAGGTTGCAAAGTCATTCCATCCGGATATCGTCTTTGCCGATGTGCTGCTCCAAAAGAAAAATGGCTACGAAGTCTGCGCTGAGCTAAAAAACGACGCGCAACTCAATTCGCTGCCGATTGTTTTGATGTGGAGCTCTTTTCTCGAAATCGATGAACGACTTGCAAGTCGTTGCGGCGCGGACGAGCGTCTCGAAAAACCATTCGACGTTGAAACTCTGCGCCAGCTAATTTTAAAACTTGTACCCGGCACACGCTCGCAGCGCCTCGCGCACTTTCTCGATTTTTCGCAGAATGTGATCGCGCCACTCAAGGCAGAAGTCGCACAGAATCAGGCAGCACAGACGGCTGCCGCTTCGCTCACAAAAAAATCCGCGCCGCCGCCTGACCGCAATAACTCGGGCCAAAGCAATCCAGGCCAGCCGACCCAGCACGGACCGATTCGTCAGAGCGAGCCTCCGCAAGTTTTCGGGGCGCAACCACCTTCGCAAATGAAACGCCCCGGCTCGGAAGCGGGACCTGAGGCACAGAGCTCGCAACTCCCTCCGCCGACTCCGATCCGCCCCACTCCCGCTGAAGAACGTGCGTCGAGTTGGAATATGGAGAGCTTTGATGACATCGCGGCCTTCAGCGAAATTCAAGAAACGGCAAGTGAAGACACTCAGAGTTCTTCACAAGATCACCAGTACGGCAACGAACGGCATGAAGAACATAATCGCGTTCATAATCGAGTTCATGCCCGCCTCGATGAACGCCTCGATGAACGCCTCGATGAACGCGTTGATGAAAGCGCTCATGAAAGCGGCGTTGAAGGCGTCGATGAAAGTGTCAGTGAAAGTGTTGACGGTCACCATGACGAAGAGGAAGGTTTGGATTCGGAGCTCCGTCCGTTCTCCCTCGAAGACAGTGATGACAATGATGATAACGAGGCCGGCTTTAGCGAATTTAAATTGAGTGATCTGAGTCAGGCAAAAGGTTTCGCGAATCCAAATTTGCAATCGCATTCGCGCACGCCGTCCCATGGACAGCAGCCGAAACATGCTCCAACTCCAGCGCCAAATCAATCTCGCACCTCAAACACTGGCCATACACAATCCCGATCTCCGCAACCGAATCAGCGTCAATCGTCACCGCAACGCGAGCATCAGTCGGAAGCAAAGGCCGAAGCCGGACCCGAATCCGGATCAGAATCGGGATCAGAAGCGTGGTCTCATCAAGATCTTTCGTCGTTCAAAATTGATCTAGCGCCGGTTCGAGTCGATGGAGAAGACTTCGCTCTCACATTCAACGTGAATGACACGGAAGTCGAAGGGACAGGCTACGGTTCTGCTTCCGATCTCCATTCTGCGCATGGCCATTCGCGCGATCCATACTCTGGAATATCTGCAGATTCTCAAATGCAAAGTGATGCAGTGTTGATGCTTGAAACTGACGAGGGTGATCCTGATACCAACCAGCCCGGCGAAATTTTGTTGGAGCTGGATGATCATGGGCTTGAGGCCGAAGAATTTGAGCAACATTTTGAAGTGCAACCTCTCGCCGACCCCTATCAGCCCCCCCGCCAAGCAATGCCTCTTGAATATGCAGCACCTCGCGCGAAGTCTGCACATTCGCAGCATCAATCTCAGCAGTCGACTCAACCGG
>JAYVND010000722.1:0-3015 GCA_043758635.1 Bdellovibrionales bacterium | reverse complement strand
GAAATACAAACGACGGCCCAAACGGAAAGTAAGATGGCACAATCAAGAATCTCGAAACTCAAAGCTTTGATAACTGATAAAACGACCCGCATGAGCAGCGCAAGCTACCAAGACGATGCCCCCAGCACCCCGAGATACCACGATCAACCCCACCGTCCGCACGTCGGTGGAAGCCTTCATCATTCTATCACCCCAAGCGATTTATCCTACGGCGATTCCCGCACAAACTCCTTCGAAGACTTCAGCCAAACCGAAAGCGCCTGGTGGTGATTGTGGTGGTGGTCGTTCCTGCGGTGACGGGGGTCAACACCCTAGCCGGGCCGTTCTTAAGTTGGCCTTAAATTGGCTTTTTTCGGCGCAAATTGGTTTCGAATGACTGAAGTTTAGACCGCCACTCGCATAAACAGTTTTGTAAATTCACGAATTTGTTTATCAATTTTTTGCGCAGCTTGAATTTACGTTGCGGCTCAAGTTTTGCTAATGAAACTACATCGTTTCAATTAACATCGGAGTGAGCGAAATGTTCAAGTCGATCACGACGCGAATCGTTAACCAGATTAATCCAAATGGAGATCTAGCACTCCAAATCGACATCACGAACGCATGTAATTTGAGATGCTCCCATTGTTACCACCCGAATCATATCAATGACAATGCACTCAAACTTGGTGACTGGTTAAAAGTTATTGCGCAATATGAGCATCTCTTGGCCAAGATTGGTCATGGCCCCTCGCTCATTGTTTGCGGTGGAGAACCTACAATAAGTCCGCTGTTTAATTCGATTATCCAGCGAGTAATTGATTCGAGATTAAAATACCAGATTTCGGTGCTCACAAATGCTACCACCGTTAAGATGCTGAATTTCGAGCTTTTATCAAAACTCCCGGACTTGTCTTTCCAGGTGAGTCTAGATGGCGCTAACGCCGAATCTCATGACTCCGTCCGCGGCAAAGGGAGTTTTGAACGTACAGTCGAAGGTATCAAGATCTTAAAGTCGAAGGGAATCAGGGTTGAGATTCTCGCAATTCTTTCTAAAAGAAGCGTTGAGCAGATTTCAGGTCTCTTCAATCTAGCGCATAGAATTGGCGTCGATTCGTTGGGCTTCACGAGGTTAATTGTTCAGGGCTCAGCAAGGCACCTTGTCAGGACCGAAGCTGACGAATCTCTGCGAGGCGAAGAGCTCAAAGATGCTTTCAAACAAATTTTATTTGATTCAAACCGGACTAAAGTAAGATTTTCGCCTCATAAGCCGCTTTTCAGGCTATTGCACCCAGCAATCGGGCGTAACGGCCGATTCAGAGAGGGCCTGGTCGTAGATCATCAGGGAAATATCCTCGCAAGTTCTCGGTCACGTATTAAAATTGGACATGTTTTTACCGAGGGACTGGAGAAAACCTTGCTAACTCACCCGTTATTAAAATCGATTCGAACTGGCAAAATCGAGGGGTGCGGACAGTGCAAATTTCTATGGCAGTGCGGAGGCGATCGAAACGTCGCGTTTGCCGAGACAGGCAATTATCTCGGTAAGGATCCTGGATGTTGGTTTTAAAGCGAGTCAAATTTAAATCTAAACGGAGAAGTCATCAATGTTGAAAAAAATCGTTCTAAGTTTGCTTACGTTACTTCCACTCAGCGGAATTTCATACGCTGCAGAAGCGAAACTTCTAACTTTGAAGGAAAACGAAAGCTCTGTGTCGAATTTCCTAGAATTTGTGCCACCAGATTTCCAACAATGTGTGCCACTTGATTTCCATGAACCTGTGCCACGCAATTTCCATCATGTTGTGCCACGTCATGCGAGCGTTTGAGCAGTTTTAACGCCATCGTCCCGTTTCGAAGTTTGACCATCCTGGTCCGATTTCGGGATCGGAGAAAAAATGGCGAGAAACGGCATCAAGGTGAAGGAACTCGAGGAAATAAAACGGCTCTGGGGCCTGGGTCTGACGAACCGCCAGATTGCGAAAACCGTCGGCATTCACCGAAATACGATCAACAAATATGTTGAGCAGTTCAAGCAACCTGAGCAACTTCAGGCCGCGGCTGCTCTCGCTCAGGATCACGCGCAAGCCTCGAGCATCAATTGGGAAAAGGTCCGAACTGAGTATCTGGGAGGCGTACCGCTGACGGTGATCCATGAGGAGTTGCTCGAGAGCAACCAACTTGAAATTCAATACTCAGGCTTTTGGAAGCAAGCGCAGAAAAATATCAGCCTCACCGAAGCAACGATGGTTCGCATTTTTAAACCTGGCGATCGAACTGAAATCGATTACGCCGATGGGATCGACATTATTGATCCCGCAACTGGTGAAATCAAAAAGACAGAGTTCTTCGTCGGAGTCCTGTGCCACTCACGATATGCCTTTGCTGAGTTTACGCTAACGCAGTCGAGCAGCGACTTTCTCGAATCCCATGTAAATATGTTTGAATTTTTTGGCGGCACCACGCAGGTGCTCTCGCCTGACAATCTTAAAAGTGCCGTCACTAAAGCGCACAGGTACGATCCTGTCATCAATCAAGCGTACACGAGGTTGGCAACTCATTACGATATTGCAGTTGTGCCAGCGCGAGTGCGGACTCCGAAAGACAAAGCGATTGTTGAGCGCACGATCCAGATCTTTCAGCGCTACTTTTTTATGACAGTAAGACGCCGCACTTTTACTTCTCTGCTTGAGCTCAATCAGTGTTTAAAAGAACACCTCGCTATCTTCAATCAGAAGAAGCACCGGATCTTCCGCCGCACGAGGGCCGAGATGTTCGAAGCCGAGAAATTGGCACTCAGTCCGTTGCCGGTTGATCGTTACAAAGTTGCGACGCACTCGACGGCAAAGCTCGGTCGAGATTGCCATTTATCGTTTGAGCACAACTTTTACTCAAGCCCGCACCACCTGCGCGGTCTTCAACTCGACGTCTGGGCAAGTAGCAAAGTGGTTGAAATCTATCACGAAGGCCAGCGCGTGGCGCTTCACGTTCGATCGCGCAGCACGGGAAAGTTTTTAACCGACAACAATCATTATC
>JAYVND010000721.1:0-3017 GCA_043758635.1 Bdellovibrionales bacterium | reverse complement strand
TCTGCGGCACAAACGTTGCCTCGGCATCAAAAGCCAAAAGGTCTACGTCGCGAGTGCTGCCTTTAGATGAAGCGATTCCATTTACGACCTGAAGTTTTTCAAGTTTTGTTTGATCAAGATGATTCAAGACGACACTTTTTCCATCCGAGCGACGAACCAGTGCGGTCGTAGCGCCATGTTCTTTATCGGAGTAACTAATGATTCGGTAAAATTCCTTCTCAAATTCTACGCCAGGCAGGTAAGAGGGGTACGTCGTGAGTTGATTCGTATTGAGCAAATATCGACATTTTCCGGGCTCCGCCGTGACCGCGAATAGAGCGGTTTTCCCATCGATATATACGAAACGGTCGCTGACCTCGGGGTTGCCATCCCAGGCTTGAGTTTTTACACGAGGTGGCAGTGCTGGCAGCGTCATATCTTTGTACGTCGCAATGGTGTCGATGCGGCCTTCAACCAACAGCTTCCAGTCAGAAGTAGCAGTCGCCTTATATTGCACCTCATCCTTTTGACTGAGGTCCTCACGCAGCACGTACTTGAGGCTTTCGCCCCCTGGGGTGGTGACCGAAAATTCGGTATCGGCAGCAAAGGCCGAAGCTGGGATGACGGCTGTCAAAATTATCGACATGATGTAGCGTTGCACAGGAGTCTCCTTCACTTCAGGTCTCGCCTAAAGGTCAGATCATTCTCATTTCAACTTACATGCCATCTAAACTTAAGTGCCATTCCAACTTACATGCCTCTTCAATTTATAAATGAAACTCTACCACTTGCTGAAGCGCGCCTGCGTTCATGGTCAGCTAAGGCTCGATTCAAGCTTGATGAAGCCTCGATTCGTTTCTTTCGACTTTGTGGATTGGCGAGTACCAGGAGAAATCTGCATTCATCCTCATCGCACCGAAGGAATTTGCTTACCTCCGGCAGGGGTGGCAGCGCCTGATCCACTTGTAGCACCTACTGACTGCTTCTTCAAAAGATCGCAGGCTCGATTCATCACATCCGAACCGGGTCGCGTTTGAAGTGCGGCCTCAAGAGCCTGACGAACTTCTGAGTGAGCTGGCTCACGAGCGAGCAAGAGACCGGCAAGTCCATCGTGAGAGTCCATGTAACTGTCTTGAGCCGGAGACATCTGAAAAGGGAGAGTCGGAATCCCGCGTGACTCCATGAGGTATCTAAATGCAGAGTTGCCTTGATTATTTCGAAACATTTTAGGCTGCGTGTCGATTACGTAGCGATCATAAGTTGATGGGCTGCTATGAGTGGGTGAATCATTTTGATGCCCACTGCCACTGCCAACGCCAACGCCGCTACCGCCACCCGAACCATCTTTCAAGCACGCTTGGCTATTGACGCTGATTTGAAAATTCCCGAGATGTCCGGGACCAATTTTTCCCGTCTCACTCGCATTGGCATTGAGAACGACTCGCGAAGCCTCTTTTTGTTCTCGCGCAATTGAACGAAAAGTTTTAGATAAATTGGATGAGTTTACAATTCGCGGGTCGATTGATTCCATATTGTTGTTCATTTTGATCAAATTTTGCGGCATCCACTCGGAGGGATTGAATCTCTGCCCGCCCCCATTTTCGCAGACCAGCGAACCAATAATTGCAAATTTATAAAGCGAATAGTCTCTCGACTGGGCAACCAATCTTGCAACGTCTCGATCATTTAGTTTTGAAAGACGTGCTCCGAGATCCGTTAGATTCTCTCGTTGTCGAGCGACAAATGCATCCGATCGAGGATCATTGGAGCCGGACTGGTCCAGGCAGCGATATGCAGGATTTGCTCCAATGGCGGTTCGTGATAGAGCTTCGTGCTTACGTAAATACGCACGCTCGATTGGGCAGCCGTTGTCATCAGAAATACCTCCGACAAACCTAGTCCAGTCGAATAAGGGTTCGAAAATTGTTCTAATGCCATTCATAGAGGTGCCGTCACGACCGTGGCAATTCATACAAAGCTGAGGATTACGGTTACTCAGATCAGGGTGCCCACTTTGAAAGCTGATATCATAAAACTCAACATAGCCCGAGCTCCGAGGGTTGGTCATCATCTCAACAGAGTCGCCTTGCCGAAGCGAGGGATCGCCACCGTTGATTGAAAGAACAGCTTCGAGTGGCGCAGGCGGCGCGAGCGCGCCCTTCTGCCCCCCCCGCAGCTTGCGTAGCTGCATGCGAAGGATTGAAGAGCAGGATTCGAGGGCTTGTCGAAATCGAGTTCTGCCCGGCTGGGCTATTATGAGCGACTACGAAATTCGACCGGTATGATTTTGGAAGACAGCAAATGAGGTCGCCGGGATGCGAAAGCTTCGCTCGATTATCTTGTAGATATGTGCGAATTGCAGACGAGTTCAAATTCCCTTCCGGAATTTCGGCGCCTGCGGGGCAAGCAGTGTCGCTCCGACTCTCGAGCGCCAGCGCCGGGCCAGCCATACCTATCATGAGTGTCGATACCAGCGAAATGAGTTGCCATAAGTCCATGATAAAATTCTATCACAACTCGACAAGAAGATGATAACCAGACGCTCAGGATCTGTGAAGAATTGAAAGCCTCGAATCAGGCGCGCCTTTTACAATAAGGTCCATGTCGGCGCCAAATGAGATTTCCACTTGTTAGACAGACTGCTTGAGTTTCAAGATTAAGGAAGAACAGTTCGGCAGATAATTGACTGCACCTGAACCGTTCTTCCGTCGGGGCTGCCCATCTTTTCGAGACTGAGCTGGAGTGCATCGCCAAGCTGTGTCTGACGGATACCAATGCTCGTCCACCCGTTCATGCGCACGACACTTGAGCTCTTCATAAGCGGCTCACCATTTTGGCGAGAGGCGACCATGCAGTAGGCATCAAATGTTGGATTGTAACCGAGAGTCCCGTTAAACAGATAGAAGCTGTTGCCTTGGACGTCTTTCACGGTTGGATAGTAGTATTCAACCGATTTACCCTTAGCTGATGCGGTTTGTGAAAGAACAGTTCGCGACTTGTAACCGGTCGTAAAATTCCATTCTAGATTCGGGCCGCTC
>JAYVND010000720.1:0-3017 GCA_043758635.1 Bdellovibrionales bacterium | reverse complement strand
GCGATCGTTCCTGCAACGCCCGTTTTAGTAACGGTCGCAGCTGGTGCTAATAACGTGACACCAACTGCTGGAGCCATCGGAGATGCGGTGAATGGATCGAACGCTGGACTGGGAAGTCGACCTACGAGCAATGGCGGTATCGCTGCTCCGGCCGTTTCTCCGGCCATTTCTCCCGCGACTGCTCCATCTGCAGGTCCATCTACTGCTCAGGCTACTTCTCCGGCTACTTCTCCCGCTCCAGCAAGACCAACAACGGCACCGCTTGCATCAAATCCGCCTAGTTTACCTATCCTCGGAGCCGGTGGGTCCCAGCGTGCGGATGGAATTCCCGCCGGCGCCGGTGGTCGAGTGGTTGCCGGAAGAACAGTTCTGAGTCGCGCAAACGATATCGCTGACTCTTTTATGCCCACGGCACGAGCCGCGAACCGAATTGATGTTGCTCCAGGATCAGGCCGAGGTGAGGGATCCAGCGACTTGCGCACGGAACCTCCCCGTTTCGGTGCCACTCGGTCAGAGCTCGCCTCAACGCTCGCGCCGATCAATCCCGCAGCCGCAGCTCCCATTAGTTTGGATGAAGGACAGGGAATCACAGGCATTCGTGCGCCGGCATCGGTCGCAGTCACGCCGTCGTTGGTTTCGGCAGCGGTTGCACAAGCTTCGAGAGGCTCAGTCCCGGAAGATGCGCGGTTAACAAAACGAGCGGATATCAATGTGGGCAAGCCGACAGATGTGACGAACGAACAGAATGCGCCGACTAAAAGATCGGGGCGGCAGTCCGAGCAAATCGGTGGAGTGAGCCAAACGGCTCCGGAAAGAAAGCTCGGCGTTGGGCTGCCGATTCCAGGAATCAGTCCATTGAAGGGACCTGCGTCCGCAGCCGGAAATGGAACCAGTGCTGCGGGGCTGGATTTCTCTTCGGCCGATCGGGTGCGGAGAATAATCGTGGGAGATTACGTGACGGCGCACGGTTATTTGCATGGCTCCAGCTCGTCGGAGTTCACGGCGGCGTTGAAGCAGTATCATATGCACATCTCCGAAAATATCAGTGAAAGCCAGAAGTTTTCGTACGGCTCAAATACCGCAACCGTGCGTTTCGAATATTGCCATTCGAATCAAAGGTTTGTTGATGAAGGAGCATGCAAGTGAAGGGAAAAAAACTTCCCATTTACTTGATGGTTGCGCTTGCGTCCTGCTTTGTCATGGCGGCTTACAATTATTATGAGAATCGCGCGGTTTTCTATTCGGAGATCGGCACGGAAGACATTCTTCACCGAGAGCGTGAGATTCTCGTGAATCTGCGACTCGCCCAATTGCTTGCGGCGCAGGGCCAAATTGACGAGGTGAAAGATCGCCTTGAGCGGGCGAGAGCCAATCGTGACATTGATTTTTACATCGGAACTCGTGATGGCCATCCCATTTTTTGGGGCACTGCCGATGGGACTTACGAGAGTTTGCTCGCCGACTACAAACCTGGTGTCGACTACATCACAAAAGATGTGAGTTTTAGGGCTGAGCGACTTGATCAGAACATTTTGGTCATGGTCGGAATCAATAAACAGAGCGATGTCGCATTTGCCAATTATCTTCATCACTACAGAAGTGTGTTTGTCGAGCAAGCTTTGGCACTTGGATTTTTGGGTTTCGCGATTTTCTTTTATTACAGTCGTGACCTTCTCCAGCTGATCGGGCTTTTTAGGAATCGAGATCGCAAGCTCTTTCACAAAATTAAAACAAAATCTCGAGAATCCGAAATTTTCGCCCAAGGACTTATGGGTTATGAAGCATCAATGGATTTACTCAAGGTCAAGGGCGAACGACTCGAAAGACAGGTTCTCCCTTCGTTGAGAAAAGAAGTTCTCTCAGGTAAAACGCCTCCTTACGATTTCGAGTGCACCTTAGTTCGAACCGATATCAACAATTTTTCGACGATTTACAACACGCATGATGTGACTTCATTTATGGCTGTCATCAATTCATTTTTCGGAGAAGTTTCGGAAATCGTGGCGCGCCATCGCGGTTTGATTCACGAGTTTGTCGGCGATGAAGTTATCTTTTACATCAAAGATGAAGATCGTGAAAATTCATTTATGGCGGCAATGGCCGCGATCTACGAGATCAATGCCGTCGCGTCTCGTTATTCTGTGGAGACTATGCAAGCGCACAATTACCCCTTCACGGTGAAGTCGAGCTTAGCGCACGGGAAGATTCGGTTCGGGCCCTTGGTCAATGGCTTTGCGGTCGCTGGATCCGTCCTTATTGAAACTGTTCGGATTCTTTCGCACATTGTCGAGAAAAATGGAAACGTGATCTATTTCGACTCGTCACACTTAGCGCTGCTCACCGGCTTATTCCAAACTCGTGAGACGATGTCTGTGCAACTCAAGGGCTTCAACGGCTTGCGCCGGCTTGTTAGTACAACACTACAAAAGCCGATTAGCGAAGTGCTCGAGTCGCTCAGTCTCGATTCGGTCGCAAGTCTTAGTTATTATCGAACCAATGACTCTGTGCTGCTCATTTTGAAATCGATTCAAAACAAGACCCAAAATATTGGAACTCTCAACGACCTCTCTTTTAAAGTTCAGTTTGAGATTCAGCTCGCTGCCCTCAATTTGTTGCGAGAGTTTCCAATCGGAGTTTCGACGCGCGATTCGGACGGCTCACACGCGACGCAAGTTCAGCTATGTGAACTTTTGCTGGCCATTGAAGAGCAACTGCGCCCCCTTCGGTCAAAGCAGGCCGTCGTCTTGACTGCCAATGCAATCATGTTATCCCAAAACCTCGTGCCCTTAGATGCGCTTGGACAGGAGCTTGAGGCCCGCCTTAAAACTTATCTTCAAGACGCTGACACCCGCGTTGTGGCGAGCGCGCTTGAATCACTTACTTTCTTCAGAGCGCATGTTGAGCCATCGATTTACCGTGGTCTTTTGCAGAGCGCCGACAACCGCATTGTTGCGAACGCCCTCGTTCAAGAAGGCATGATAGATCTAAGTCCAGCCGTCATCCACCAGGTTCAAAAG
>JAYVND010000719.1:0-9393 GCA_043758635.1 Bdellovibrionales bacterium | reverse complement strand
ATCAATTGGGCGGAATCGCAAACAACGTGAACGTCACTCCCGACTCTGTCGTTTTCGATTTGCCTGAAGATGTTTTGTTCGAAAAAGGAACGGCGAATCCAAGTGCGCAATATGTGAGTGTGATGGAGAAAGTCAAAGGTGTGACAACCGGTATTGAGGATTCTAACGTCACGATTTCGACCCTTGTCTACAATCAGTCTGTGCCCGGCGGAGGCGCTGGTGTTGCGAAAAATGTAGCTGAAGAACGCCTGGCCCTGATTCAATCTAAAATTCAAAGCTCTCTGGAACATGATTCGGTTGACGTGCGTGGGCGCGCGGTGAATAAGTCGGATGACAAGGGAATTAAATCTGGCAAACCGTCATCGGGTTTGATCCGTATTGAGATCAAGCAAAAGTCGACCCTGCCGGATGGTTCAAAGCCGAAACCGATCCAAGAGACAGTGTTTAGCAAAGGTGACGCAAACGCGAACGTTTACGATAACTTTGTTGATCAGTTAGCGAAAGGTTCTAAGAAAAATCAGGGCGACAAAGGCCCGAGTGGTGTTGATCAAATTCGCGCAAAGTTTGAAGCGAAGCTGGCAGCGCCTAAAGTTGGAAGTGAAAATGTCCCAAAAGCCAAATCAAATGAAGAATCCAGCGGATCAGTTGAACAAGCAAGCGGCGCCTCAACTGGCACCTCAGGCAAAGACGCAAGCAGCGAAACCGCTGGAAAACCAACCATTGATCGATCCACGGATCGAACGACTGAGCGATCTCCTGCACCACCCACTGCGCGCGCAGCAGAATAATCTTGAGACGCTAGACCCGCGACTCGCGGCTTACGCGAGTCAATTGTGGCGCGACATCACCTTTATCGGATTTGATACCGAAACAACTGGCAAATATCCACTGTCGGCTGAGATCTGCGAAATCGCTGCCGTCAAATGGTTGAACGGCCAAGTCATTGATACTTATGCTGCTCTCATTCGGCCTTCGCAACCGATGGGTGCCGAAGTGATTGCCATTCATGGCATCACCAATGAAATGGTTGAAGATGCGCCGCCAATGAGCGCGAAGATCGCGGAGTTTCACGCGTTCATTCAAGGCGGAGTGCTTGTTGCGCATCACGCACCTTTTGATTTGGGTTTTGTCGCAATCGAGTTTGAAAAAGCGGGGCTCGCATTTCCGGCGAACCCCACACTTTGCTCTTCACTCTTGGCGCGAAGACTTTTTCCCGAAAGCAAAAACCACCGACTGCAAACACTAATCCCATTTTTCGGAATTGAACAGGGTGCTGCACATCGAGCTCTCGATGATGCGAAGGCTTGCCTGCAAGTGGGGCTGCGCTGCTTAGAGAAATTGGGCGAAGTGAAACTTGAAGACGCCTACCCACACCAGGGCGGCGTACTCACGTGGCAACGTTTTTCGATGGAAGCGTTGCGCGCCAACCCAGTTTTTAGAGTGTTGATTGATGCGACAATGGATCAAGCGGTTGTCGAGATAGTTTACATGAGCGGATCGACTCCGGGGGCAAAGCGCCGTGCGCATCCGCTCGGAGTGGTGCGTTCGCTCGACGGAGATTTCTTAGTCGCATACGACGAGAAAGATCAAAAATCGAAACGCTTTTTGCTAGAGAAAGTTTCGAGCGCCGAGCGCGTTTAACTTCCTTAAAACCGCAGCGGATAAATTAATCTTGTTTTTTATTCTCAACACTCGAAAGCGCGGGAACTGTGGGTGCGCTTGAGAGATTGTTCGCATTTGTCGAATAAAAATCACCCGCAACCGCACGCGGCGGCTCGGGCCATGCCATTGTCGTTTCTTTTGCATCGCGCTCGCGGAGACTCAGCGCGGTCAAAGCTTCAGTCGCAGTGCCTTCGATCACGATCGCCGTCGCCGCAGCGTCTAATGCAACTTGAGATTTGTCGGCATTTGGATTTCGTTGCAAGAACGACGCTTCGTTCAGTCGTGCGGCGAGTTTCTCAAGATGTTTGAATTCATCCCCGCTACGGAGGCGAAGTGCCCGACTCTTACCGTTTAAGAGATCATCCAAAAACCGCTCGAATGCATAGACGGGTCCCGCAATTCGCGCCGAGAGCACTCGGCCCACCATGAACAAGACGATCGTGAATGCAAAACTCACCGCGGCGAACGTCAGCGCGAATGGAATCAAGTAGTGATTCAGCAGACGCTGATTGTTGCCAATCAAGTCGATGATCGTCACGCGTAAGAAGGTGTATGAGAAAACGCCTGAAATTGCTGCGAAACCAAGTCCAATTCCCATGAGCATGAAGCAATAGCGAAGTTGAAAGCGCGCATTGACCCAGAGGTTTTTGCGAGTGTTCTCGGTTGGCCAAAGCGTGGCACTCTCGCGAATCAAAGCCACCGCAATCATTCCGTAGCCAACCCACTGAAGTGCATCGGCAACGTTGAAAGCGGGCGTCGAGCTATCGATACGACCCAATAAAATAAAGTCAGTGACATAACCGTGAATGATTCGGTCCGTGACGTTGCCAAGAATTCCGCCGATCAAAATCGACATGCCCGTGCGCAACTGCAAAGATCGAACAGGAAGCAAGTACTGCAAAATTCCAAAGGTAAAAAGCAAAAATGCGCCACCAGTTGAGAGAGTGACAATACGTAAAACTGGTGGAAGCTCTGAAAAAAGGCCGAGCATTGCGCCATGATTGTGATGGAGCACGAAGCCAAGTGGCCCGTAGAATTTAATTCCGTGGACCGATGAATCTGCCCAAACTTTGGTAATTCGATCGAGGCCCCAAGTGAAAAATAAGGGCAGGATGACCAGTGACCAATCTTTTTTCTTCATTCAACTCTTTCGGCTATCGTCGCCAGTAGCACTTTCACTTGCACTCACATGAATCCTCACGAAAGCACTCACGTAAAGATTCCCGTTAAGACTCACGCAAAAACTTACGGAGACTCTCTCAGTAGCTTATCGAAATGGCCGAGTTGGTGCCATGCGGGAAAGCTTGGACTGGTCCGATGACGGGGCCAATTTTCCACAATTAACTAGTTCGACTTTGAGACTTTCGTCAGAGCGTAAAAGTCTCCGTATACCGACGGAATATAATTTTTGACGCGCTTGTTGTAAACAGTGACTTCATTTTCGTACCAGAGCGGCAAAACAGGACGATCGTCGCTCACAATTTTTTGAATCTTGTCATAGATTTTTTTACGAATTGCCTCATCGCTCGTGCTGACGCCTTGATCAAGAAGTGCATCGAGCTGGGGATTTTTATAGTAGCTACGATTTTTTCCATCTGGCGGAAGTTCTGTTGAGTAGAAACAGTTTCGGTAAATATTCGGATCAATCAGTGATGTCCAGCGCATCAGCGCAATCTGGAAGTTTCCGCGCTGAACGTCTCCATAGTATGTACCCCATTCGTAACTCTGCGTCCGCAGGTGCACGCCAATCTGAGCGAGCACCTGATTCCATTGATTGGCAATCACCCGACCATTTTCCATAGAACTCGGGTTGTTACCAGTTTTCAGCGTGAATTCTTCGCCCGCGAGTCCTTTGATAGTTTTTAAAAGTTTCACGGCCGCTTCGGGATCAAAGCGTGTGGGTTCGATCTCAAAGTTATGATAGCGATTGGCAGGAGCTAAAAAGCTCGATGCCGGCAGTGCCATCCCGAGCTGTTTGTATTTGACGATTGCATTTCGATCGATCGACTGGTCCAGCGCGCGACGAAGGTCGAGCTTTTTCAAGAGTGGATCTCGAAGATTGAAAATCAGGTAAGTCACCGAGAGGCCTGGGTGGCTCACGACTGTGAAATCGGGATTGTTCTTAATCATTTTAACTTTTGCCGGGCCGAGCTCTTGTTGAGCGATGTCAATTTCACCTTTGATCAGCTTAAAAAGTCGAGTGTTGTCGTCGCGGATGATTTTGAAAACCAAATTCGTGATGGATGGATTGAGAGGCCCAAGATCCTTTCTCGCACGCAGGACGATGGTCGAGTGACTTTGTGAAACAAACGAAAACGGCCCGGTCCCAAGCGGATGAAGCGCGAACTCTTGACCCAGTTTCACTGCTTCGGCGTGCGGAATAAATTTAATTCGCGAGAGGTCTCGAAGCAGTGAAGCCGTGTACTTTTTAAAATGAATTTTGACCCAATGCCCGCCTTGATCGTAGCGGCAAGCAATCTTGTCCACGGTTGCGAATGTTGAATCTTTGCCGGTACCACTGTTGGTGAATTCGTGAAAGCTAAAATTGAGGTCATCGACCGTGAGTGCTCGACCGTTTGAGAACGTGATGTCACTTCTCAGTGCAAACGTATATTCGTTCGCTTTGAGAGTCCAACTGGTGGCGGCATCACCGGAAAGTTCTAGGTCGCTATCGACTCGAGTCAGCCCACTGAAAATCAAATTCAAGATTCGAATCCCGATCGCGTCACCAGCAATTCGAGGATCAAGGCTCGCAGGTCCCGATGTCAGGGCCATGACCACCGTGTCTTTATTTGCTTGAAGTGACTCTCCCTCTGATGAACGCGTGCAATGTACATTGAAAATGACCGTAAGGGTGGCCGGAAAGATTGCAAACAAGAGGAAAAATGTCGCTCGTCTTATCGAATTAAAGTTTGTAGAATTTTGAATCATGAAAAATATTTTTCGCGCTCCATTCATCGTTTTGCTGACTCTCTCTAGTGTGCTGGCCTTAACTTCAACGGCGCAAGCTGCACGCAAAAAAAATATTCCGCGTAAAACGGCTGTCGTTCCCGGATTGAATGATCAGGGACTTTCGAAGTCCGAACTTGCCGAAAAACTTCGTGGCCGCATGGACAAACTCGTCGCGCAGGCCGGTCTTGGTCAAGCAAGTTTCGGCGTTTGGGTCGGCCGCAGCACCGAGCAAGGGATAGAAACCTACTACAAACACAATGCGGACCAGCAGTTTATTCCCGCATCATTATCCAAGCTTGTAACGCTCGCGACGGTCCTTCATGACTTATCGCCAGGCTTTAAGTTCAAAACTCAATTGGTGAGTCATTCGGAATTGCGAGACGGAAGACTCATGGGCCCGATGTTTTTGAAAGGTGGCGGCGATCCATCTTTTGTTTCCGAAAATATGTGGGTGCTCGTCAATGATCTCACGCATTCAGGAATCAAAGAAATCGCCGGCGATGTGATTGTCGACGACACCAGATTTGATGCGATTCGCTTTGGTGCGGATCGACAAAAAGAACGCGTTGACCGCGCCTACGACGCTCCCGTCGGCGCAATGTCTATGAACTGGAATGCTGTTAATGTCTACGTCCGGCCCGGAAACTCCCCGGGCGAAAAGTGTCGAGTGTCGGTGGATGTCACAACTCCGTACATCATCGTCCGCAATGAGACAAGAACAGCGGCGACGGGGCATGGACAAACAATTTCAGTTGAGCGAGAGACAGATTCGAAATCTCATTCGGAAGTGATCACCGTGCATGGCTCGATGGGAATCGGCGTTCCTGAAACAGTGATTTATAAGAGCATCACCTCACCCGATCTTTTTGCGGGTAACAACTTGGTTGATTTTCTAAAGCAGCGTGGCATCAACGTCACGGGTTCAGTCAAGACTGGGGCGGCGCCTCAAGATGCCAAAATCCTGGCGAGTGTCGACAGCAAGCCCCTTACCCAAATTGTGGCCGACATGGCAAAATTCTCAAACAACTACGTCGCCGAAATGCTTACGAAAAATATGGCAGCAGAAACGGGCGAATATCCAGCGACGATGACAAGCGGTCTCGAGCATGATCACCGTTATCTAGAATCCATCGGAATCCCGAAAGGCAGCTACGAATTCGTGAATGCCGCAGGCTTCACGCGCGACAACCTCTTAACGCCGGCGCAAATTGGACGGGTGCTTGAGAGCGTGCATCGCGATTTCACAGTTTTTCCTGAGTTTTTAGTCGCGCTTCCGATTGCAGGAGTGGATGGAACTTTGCACAAGCGGATGCAGGGGACGCCAGCGGAGCGGTGGGTACGAGCTAAAACTGGTTTGTTGAACGGCGCCGTCGGGCTCGCGGGATTTGTGGGCAAAGCCCACGGCGAAACTCTCTCGTTTGTGTTTATTTATAATGGTGGTGGTAACGAAGATAAGGCGCGGAACACTTTTGATCGGTTTGCAGCCGCGCTCGCAGAGGAATAAGAATGCAATTTCGCAAAGTTCAATCCAAAGCCATAAGCAGAGTTGACTCCATCACCAAGTTTAACGCAGGCGCAAAACCTTCATCGTTTAACAGAGCACGTACATTTTATTCGCGCGTTTTAGTCTCGACTCTTTTTTCGATAGTGCTTGCATCGCTGGTGGGCTCAACTACGCTTTTCGCCGCGGCAATTTCGATCACTGACTCGACGCCCGCGAAAAATGCGGGTGGTCCGATTTCGAGCGACCCACAAATTCAAAACCAAATTCACGACCAAATTCACGACCAAATTCACGACGCCAATGGCACAAAGAGTGGCGCCGGCGACGTTACGGGCGCGACGATGTCGCCCAAGCCTCAGACAGGTGTGCGTGCAACTCTTCGAGAGCTCTTGCAAAGCTGGCTTCCGAGCAGTGAGAGTGATGATGATTCTGGCAGCAGCGAGACAGCCGAGGCAGAAGGCGGTACACCAGAGGCACTCGACGGAAGTGTTTTGGCTCCGACGGATGTGCTGACGAAGGTTGAGCTCTCACATGCGATCCCGTGGCGACCTACCAATTTTGACGGCCAAAAAGGCGCGCTTGGTTGGGGGCCCACAACCTTTGAGATTTCCGAAGCGTTTAAAAATCGTGTCAATTTCTGGCGCGATATTTATTCGAAATACAGCACGGATCAAGGTGTGATTCACGACACACTCTATATCAACTTGATTTATACAACGATGGACTTTTCGGGTATCAGTAAAGATGCGAGCAAGACATCGGCGCAAAAAGCGCGCGCGCGTGAGGCCCTGATCAAAGATAAAAAGAAAGAAATCATCGCTCGACTGGAGCGTCTGAAAGGGCACAAGACTGCAGATGGTCTTACGGGCGAAGACCTTCGAGTTTGGAAGCTTTTTGAGCGTATCAACGATCCTGAAAAATTCAATGAAGCAGCCGACAAAGGACGAGTGCGTTTTCAACTTGGTCAGCGCGACAAATTTGTTCTGGGGATTTTCTATTCGGGCCGTTATTTAAGAGCGATGGAAAAGATCTTTCGTGATGAAGGCCTTCCGATGGAATTGACTCGACTTCCGTTCGTGGAAAGCTCATTCAACGTCAATGCCAGGTCGCGAGTGGGTGCGAGTGGTGTGTGGCAATTTATGCGTCGCACGGCGAAGCCCTTTATGAAAGTGAACCGAGATGTCGACGAAAGAAATGATCCGATTAAGGCCACCCACGCTTCGGCCCGGGTTCTTAAACAAAATTTTATGATGCTCGAGTCATGGCCGCTGGCTCTCACTGGTTACAATCATGGTCCTTACGGAGTGCGTGGCATTGTAGCTAAAACTCACACTAAGGATTTAGCCGAGATTATTGCGAAGTACTCGTCGCGCACGTTCGGTTTTGCATCGGAAAACTTTTATGCTTGCTTTTTAGCGGCTCTCGATATTGAGCGGCACGCCCACAAGTATTTCGGAGAAGTGAAGTGGAGTGCAGAGGTTGAAAGCACTGAAGTGAAGGTAGGCGCCAATACTCCTTACCGCACGCTGATCGATCTTTTTAGCGGGGACAATGAACTTGCAGAGCTGATGAACCCGCAGTTCTCGAGTCGTGTGCGCACTGGCCGAGCACAGATTCCTAAAGGATCGTCCATTCGAGTTCTCCCCGAAGTGGCTTTGATTGCCGGGCAAGCGGTGAGTGGGAAGCTTGGCGGAACCCGCTTAGCACTTGCGGTCAAAGCAGTGCCGCGAATGCAGGCACTCGATAGGTCGAGCGCAAAATTGGGCGCGAAATCGAGCCCCGAATCGAGACCAGTATCGAGTGCAGCATTCAGTGGAGCGGCTTCAAGTGGTTCACTCATCTCAATTAACGCAACCCCTAGTGGTGGTATGCAGCCGAGCGTGCGCACCAAAGTTGAACAGGTAGGCCAGGCCGCCCAGGCGGCAATGCCGACACTCACGATGACAGATTTGAATCAAACGCGCATCTTGAGTGATGCTTCTGGTAAACCAAATTTGACTGCAAAGCAAGATGAGTCGAATGCTAAAGGGCCTAAAACAGTTTCAACAATCAGTGCTGCGCCAATCGCAAAAACAGAATTAATTGCAACAGCTTCTCGACCGATAATGGCGGCGGAGCCCGTCGGTGCGGCGGGAGAAAAAGCGGAGAGCGCGGATGTTATCTCGGTTGGTGGTGTTGAACCGCGCCCGGCAACGTCACCGAATCTGAAGGATCCATCGACGGATCACCCGGGGTTACCGATGAACTTAACTGGAGCACCGGCCGCTGTTGGAAAAACTCTCGTTTCGGAGTCAAGAACTCACCGGGTTGTTCGAGGCGAAAACCTCACGCACATTGCAAGCGAATACGGCGTGGATCTTTCAGAGTTGCAAAAAGCAAATCATTTGGATTCACGGCGAGGCCACAAGAAGGGTCAAATTCGCGTTGGACAAATTTTGATGATTCCAGGAGCAGCAATCGCGTCGAACGCAACGTCGAACGCAACGTCGAGTGCAACACCGAGTGCAACACCGAGTGCGACATTAAACGCAACACCGAGTGCGAAGTTGAACCCGGCTTCGAGCGCGACGTCGGGTGCCTCAGATCAATTACGTGACACAAGTGAGCCAAAACTTCTCGATGCCAAAGTTTTGCCTGGAGCAACGGCCACGCCAGGAGCAACTCCCAGTCTCAACTCACATTGATGAGTGTAAATTTTAGGATGAATGTTTTTTCATCCTGAAACCACTTTAGGTTCAGGCGCGCTTGCTACAAAGTGAGCACCAGTCAATCTTTCGGGCTCAGACGCTTTTTTAGAGTTCTCGAACAGTTGATCTTGGTGACGCTTAAGCATGCTTCGAACCGTCAGAGGAAGAAATGAAAAACGCAATTTTGGTACTCGCTCTGGTATTGGCTTTGGGCACGTCAGCTTTTACTTTCGCGACCAAGGCGTTTGCTAACGGGGCTGCGGTTTTAACTGAAACTTCAGATCAAACGTCGACGCCACCGGGAGCGAAAACCGGGGCTACAAACGAAAGCTATTCGGAGCTCAAAGCAGATTGCCTGAAAGAAACCCCGGCACTGAAGGGGCGCGAGCTGCGCAAGTGCGTAAAAGCTAAAAAACAGGCATCAAAGTCAGCTTGAGAATTTCGATGTCTCGCTGATCCTTGCCTTGAAGCTAAAAACCATTTTAGAATCCATGGTTTTAGAGCCATCACTTATCGCGAAGCCTGCATTGGGCTCGTGCGAACCCCGTCGCAAGATGGAGGCGGAGTGCGATGACAATTATCCTTGTC
>JAYVND010000718.1:0-3024 GCA_043758635.1 Bdellovibrionales bacterium | reverse complement strand
TTTGTACCCACCGAGCTGCCCTCGTCGGTCTGCGCCGTAACAGAGGTGGTCGCCGCGCTGGATTTTGTCGAACCAGATTTTCGCGAAAGTGCGTTTTCCTCACCTTTTGGCAATGAGCCAAAGAGCGTTTTCACATTCGCTGGATTGTAGGTCGTACCGATAATTGCATCTTGCATGTTCGCAACCAACTCGGTTTGAATTTGTTCAACCGGCGAGTGAGTCGTGATCACTTCTCCTTTCGGAGTGACGTTGCTTACGAATCGAGTGCCTTTGAAATTATTTAAAACTCGAAACGTCGAAATGCCGTTAACTGTTTCTTCTTTTTCGACACTCGCCTCACCGGAATTTACACTTGCATCCTCTTCCGCGATAGCTTGGTAACCATAATGCGTGCCAGGCTTTATGCCCTCCTTGCCTTGAAGCATCAAATAGGCAAGGAAACTCGAAAGGAACGTGCCCTTAGGAATTTTCTTTTTGACGACGTTGTTCTTGCCGTCTTCATGAATAGTGGCAGTCATTTGATCGCCTGCAAAAGTTGCGTCGATTGTTTTCGCTTTTCCGCCGACGAGACCGGTGTATTGAAACGAAACCGGCTTCAGCGACGAAGTTGCACGAGCTTTGATGCTCTCGGTGATGTTTCCACCCTTTGGGTTGGTGCGCATAAGCGAGACCACCGTGAACTCTTGTTTTTTCGAATCAAATTCGTAACGAACGATCGTATAACCGATATGTTCGCCACTCAGCAGAACCTTGGAGTAGCCCTCAAAAAGTGTATCGGCGGCTGCGCCAAGTGGAAGCGAAATGATGAATGCAAGCGTCGCTAGCATAACTGTTAGCATCAGGTGCTTTGAGAATGAAAATCCAACTGAAACTGGGCGTGAAGTGAGCAGGACCATGGTCGACATCCTTGTTGAGCATGCAGAGATTGCAGATGAAGATTAACAGCACGAAGCGGTTGCCGCAACCCGATCGGTAAAAGCTGAGACCTTTTTGGAATCGGCATTTGAAAAATAACTGCAATATCGTGCTACGATTGAGGACAAATATTTGTTGGATTAGAGTTTTTTAAACTGAAATCTCGGCCGTTGCTCTGCCCCGGGCGGCGGAGCTCAAAAAAGCGAGTGATGATCTTGAAGAGTTGTCAGCAAGAGTCTAAACGACCAGCGCGATCAGAATTCGATCGCCTTGCGTGCCCGAAAATGATCAAAAAAGGTCGAGGCCGTTTCGCGCTTGGTGAAACAGGTCAGATGTCAATTTTTATAGCTCTGATGTTTCAAGTCCTTTTTGTTTTTTTTGCGATGGTCATCAACGTTGGTTTACTTGTGCACGACAAAATTAATCTGCAGAACTCAGTAGATCTTGCGGCTTTTTACGGAGCGCAAAGACAAGCTGAGCTTCTTGAAGAGATCGGGCATATCAATTATCAGATTCGACAAGATTACAAATTACTGACTTGGCGCTACCGCGTAATTGGAACTCTCGGCAGGAGCAACGGCGCAAGTATGCCGCCAGCTAAAATGCCCGACGCCGCGCCACCACCACCGGACGCCCCTCGCCCGCCTTTGTATCCAGCTAGTGGAGACACCGAAGAGTCGCCGGTCGTTTGCGTCGCGCATCGTGATTGGAAAGAATTCGGAACATCTTCTTCTAAAGATGAAAACTACTGCTACCGCGGTGACGGAACCACAACCCCGGGTATTCCGTCGGTTTCGATCATCAATCCATTTTTACCCATCAACTTTGCAGCTCAGGGATTTACTGCTCAGTCGCAAAAGCAATTGGCGGCAAGTTGCGAAAACTCCGCGCCGTTGAACTGGGCCTTCACAATGCAAATGCTTTACGCTTATCGCCAATCAATCGCCGAACGAAAAATGTTGATACATTCATTCCGCCAGAATTTAATTTCGCCGTCGCTCAAAGACATTGATGGCAACAGTGTGGAAGCGGGGATAAAAGCAACGCTCAATAATAATTTAACTCTAGCGAATCGAAATACCGTCAACATTCAGGTGCTCAACGGAATGACATTGAACGGATGTGATGGCAATGACGGTGAGTTCATGATGCCCGAAATTCGCATTGCACCTTTGCTGAAATACATGTTTGCGAGCCCCGGCGGAGGGGGCACCGGTTGCGCTTACAAAGTGCTGTACCACACGCAGCATGATGGGATTTCACCAGCGAACATGAAGCTGTGGGATCCGGATGGGGTGATGACTCAACTTGCTTCGGGTGAGCCCGACATCAATAATCCGCAGCACTCATCACTTGGTTACGAAAAAAACCCGTGGTGCATGACCTACATGGGAGTGAAGGCGACATCCTCGCCTCGAAAACCATTTGCTCCATTTGGCGACCCGGTAAAACTGACCGCGAGAGCATTTGCCGCTCCATTTGGTGGTCGGGTTGGCCCGTGGTATGGATCGCGTTGGCCTGCAAAAGCCTTGATGTCAGATAGTTCTGAGAACAATCGCACGGACAAACTCACCACTCCTCGTCTTGTTTCGGGAGGAAATGACGTGAAGTATTCGATCGCCAGCATTCCCAATTTTTCTCGTTATCCGGGCGATACCGTCGGCATGGCTTCGCAATTGGCACAAGCAGCGACGCGCTCTATTTTTAATAAGGTAAGTTTGAGTTTAGGTAATTTTTTGAGTTTGAAATACTACGCCGGCTTTGTCACCTTGCCGCAAACGGGTGATCCGTTGATCTGGGATCCGAATGCACAGCCAGATCAACCGCTCGATAGTTATCCATTCGGAAAATATCGGCAGGCAGAGGTAGCTTCGATTGCACCAGATTTGTTTGACGCGACTTACTACTCGATTGAACCAAATTACTACCTCGAATTTCAGCAACGGCACACGGCGAATCCCGGGAGATTCGTGTTGAGCCCAGTGTTTGGGGTCCAAAGTTCTCCGATCAGTGATCTTGGCTCAAAGTCTGACAATAAAACCTTGAAGGCGGTCGATGTCGAGAGTCAGATCAGTACGGCGATGTCGGTTCTCGATCCGAAAATATTAC
>JAYVND010000717.1:0-3024 GCA_043758635.1 Bdellovibrionales bacterium | reverse complement strand
TTTTGAATAACTCTGACGCACTCTCACTTAAAACTCTAAACTCGCCCACCAAAATTTTCGGGTTCAGCTCACACGACATCTTTCCTGAAACCGGGGGGAACCCTGTTGGAAAAAAGTGATCTTGTCCGACAAAACGTGGCTCGCGTAGCGACCACGTCTGACTATTCGGCAAAATATTTGGAATGCCAGTGCCGGGCGCAGGCAGATGGCGGCTCATCTCAGCAGCATGCCGATCAACCTACCCACTCGGAGAGTCATCCGACAGGAGTAAGTCACTAAATCGCAGCTGGGCGATCTCATGCGTTTAACAAAGCAGTCGGCTCGCCTCAACCACCTCAACGTCCACCTCAATGTCACGCATCATCCTCGAAAGGCTCGTACACGGGCCAATGTTGATAAACCGCCCGACGCCGTGGTGACTCACAAGTTTTTCGATGGCCTTGTGCCAGTGGATTGTTTTGGTGATGCTGAGTAAAAACTCCTCACGAATGATATCCGGGTCTGATAACTGTCGGCATGATAAACTCGAAAACATGGGAATCTGCGGGTCACTAATTTTCACGCTTTCGAAATCTGCTCTTACGGCTTCGACAAACGGAAGGATATAGCGTGAATGGGCTGGGTATTCCAGAATCGACATTGTTGCCCAGCCACGCAATTTTGCTTGCTCTTGTATCAAAGCAAGCTGCTCAAATTTTGCTCCAATATTTAAAAACCGTGGCGTTAACCTCGAAACGTCTGCCCCCAGATCTTCAAACCATTTGAAATCTGAGTCCAAGAACACGGTATTAATTTTGGTTGCCACTCCAATGTTGCCGCCAATTTTATCAATACCACCGATTTTTTTAGTGAATTTTACGTGATTCGCAATGGCATCTTCGAATGAATAAGATTCAGCCGTGATCGATCGCGCCAGGTCGCCTAGAGAGCATCCTATCAACCAATGGGGCTCATGACCTAGCTTTGATAGGCTATCGACAATTCCCATCTGTAAACAACAAATGGCGACCGCAGCAATGCTGATATTCGAAACGGAATAAATCACGGAAGTCTCTTGCGCCAAAAATTCATCTAAACTCATCACTAAGCCGCAACGCGATTGAAGCACCTCTTCGGCCCGCCTCAGGCGTACTTGGGTCTCCGGTAAAGCAGAAAACCGAAGCCGGTCGGAGTGACGCAAAAGACCATTCAAGCCAGGGAACATATATGCGGTGATCATTGCGCAATTCTCTCTACGTCAGGCGCAGCATGGGACATTGCAAATACATTTATTTCGAGTTGAACAAACAATTTTGCCTCCCCGTCGATGAGCTGCTTCTGCGACTCAGGGGAATATCCAGATAACGAATGCGCGAAAGCAGAATGCTCAGAGGTGCAATGCGATCTGTTTCTAATAATCTGGTTGAGCGTGTGACTCACTCCCACGTCATCGACTGCTTGTGCAAAGTGTTTGTAGTGCAAGAGGGCGCGAATCTCGAGCGCAGCTAACCGGTAAACGTAGGGCAGTCTTGCGTCGCAGTTGCAGTGACCATTGTAGTTAAGGTTACATTTACAACTGACAGGGAGCGCTGAGAGTTGAGTGAGATATAAATTCATCTGATTTAAATACCGGGCCTCGATTTCGCGATAACTTGCGCTCGATGACCATAGTTTTCTCCTCTTAAGCAACACCGAGCGACGAATCAGACGAGCCCATTTCGTTTCATCGAGAGTTTGCTCCGTCAGAGAAAGGTGAGGCTGCGTTTGATTAGCAAGCGTCAGATGCCTCGCTGATTCTTGCCCCGCAAAGCTCAAGGCACTCGCCCAAGCCACATAGCTTTCTTCGCTCTCTGCAAGCCTGGATTCAAAACTCGGCAGTGTGCCGCATCGGCTAGCTCTATTGTCACTACCAGCGCAGTTTGATTGTGAAACGTACTCAAGTGCCACTCGGTGAAGGCGTTCAATGTAAAGCTTTGTCATGTCTTTTTCGATTTGGATCAGTGCCAGGACAGACAACTTTTCATCTGCTTCTAACGTTTGCTGTAGATAGCGGCCTAAGTTTAAATGGCCATATTCGTCAGCAATAATGAGAGGAAATATTTTGAGCACTTCAGCGATTTTCGTTTGTTCAATGTAGCGAGTGTAAACCTGAAATGGGAACTGTTCGATTGTCAGCGCCCCGTGGACATAGGCAGCATGTCGACTCTTTGCACCCTGAAGGAGATCATTTCCAAAATAACCCAATACAAAACTCTCAGTAATACTATGAAATCGATTTTCAAGCGCTCGATCGCGGGCGACCGTGAAGTGCGGTATAGTGCGGGTTTGAATTATCAACTGCGCATGCCGACGTTCGTCGCCCGCATGGGCCAGAATTTGATCCACTTCGCCGATCGGTGTCGATTTGCCGATGCTGCGCTCAATGTTTTGAGCCGCAAGATTTTCCATAAGCGCTAACGATGACAGCCAAGTGTTCTCAAGGATCGGGTCTGCTACGATCGTGGAAATAAACTCATCCGTCATTCTTTTGAGCGATTTTTTCATATGCGGATGTCTATCAGATTGCCGACGCCTGTAATAGACATTTGAATAAACTTCGTGGTGCTCCTGTAACCTATGCTAGTGAGGGCGGGCAAATTCGATCTGATCCGACGGAATTTCAGTCAGCCGCTTATCTGCCCATGCCAGATTCAATGAATTCGGTGACCTTTCCTGCTTGGGTATCTACGACTTCGTGAGTCGACCAAAGGGCCTGGTATTTTCCTCTCAGCCCTACCGGGATGTTCGAACGTAAAAGGTTGTGAGCAAATGCAGGTACAACCTCATCATGCGTCGCGAGTAAAAGATCAACGCGAGTCGTTTGAAGCCTAGAAATTGCCTGTGTCATGCCGAGCGATTCGATACCTCGGGTGAGGGCTATCACGTTCTTTAGTTTCGCGGACCCACCTTTCAAAGTTCGGTACATTGGCCACGTTGCCGTCATCATCGTTTCAGATCCCGACCGGACAAAGTTTTTATAGAGGTTGGGCTGACCGATCATATCAA
>JAYVND010000716.1:0-9412 GCA_043758635.1 Bdellovibrionales bacterium | reverse complement strand
CTCGTTGTCGCGCTCGTCCCAGTAATGGAGTTCGCGAATTTCTTTTCCGTCGGCGCTCACTTTGAGCTCTGCACGTTTGAATTCTGACGCCGACTTTTGCGGCTGCAAAAAGTAAGTGAGCTCTCCCGTCTTCTCTTTTTGAACCCCGGCCACGTTGAAGAATTTTAAAAAACCACCGCGCGTGAGAAGCCCGAGAATCGACTGCGACTGCTGGCTTTTTTTCGTGGCCGAAGTGGTTGCGCCTTCAATCACCTGAACAGGCGCATCTTTGAACTCCGCTGATGGATATGTCACGGCCCAGTAATTGGTTTTGTTGACGACGAGAAGGGTCTTCTCTTCGCCGGTGAGTTCAAGTCGCAAGCGACCCGATGAGATCAACAGAGTGCCCTTGGCTCTGCGTTCCTGTTGAAGGAGACCGAGCTTAAGAGTCTTATTGACGTCCATTTTGACCGATTCTGCTTTTTGATAAGTTGCATCGAGAGCACGGAAAGTTTTCATATCTTGTGCACTCGGCTGCTTGGGGGCGTGAGGCAAATCAAGCGCCTTTCCACCAGGAGCGGCAGCATCTTTCAAGCTCGCTGCGTTTTCAGTTCCGGCAGCATCGACTTTCATATCGCGTTTAGGCCGCGCAACTGCCGATGACGCGGCAGATGACGCGGTCGATGACGCCACCGCTGGGGCGGTGAGACCATGCCTAGAAAACGTAGTGACTGCGACCAAAATCATCATCCCAAATACACGACGGAGACCGACCGAAGCACCAAGAGTCGCGAGTTCACCAGAAACATTTCTGGCCAAGTGTCTGGCCACGCTTCTGGCCAAATTTCTAGCCAAATTTTCGGCGACGCTTCGGAATTCGTGCAGCAATGCACGCATGAACGAATTTGTGCCCAACGCCTGACTCTCGGTCGAAACAATATTTCCGATTTGCTTTTGCAACCCTTGGGTCTCCCATTTAAAGATTGGCGGACCATATCAAACCCTAGGAGAACGAGCAAGTTTCGGTCGACATGCCAGCGTCCAAACTTCATATGAGTGTGGATCATCCAAAGCCAAGTAGGCCGCAAGCGCGGTGGCCCCCGTAGTGATCACGTCGTCCGCGAAAACGGTGGTGCGAAGTCCGTGAAATTCTTTCAGCTCGCCTCGTGCCGCAAACCGCATCATCAGACGCTCACCTCGAGATTTATGCTTTTGGCTTCGGGTCTTCGCCCAACCAAACAAGTGCCGAGCCAGCTGTCCACCACCTTGGTCATCGTAGGCTGGCTTTAGTTCGAGTCCATCATAAATGGAGGTGCGCCACTGAGCTGCCAAGCTTTGGTTGATGAGCCAGCCGTGATCTCGCGTGCGCGATCCGATCACGGATTCAGCTCGGGGAGGGATGACGAAGATCGGTCGATAAGGAGAAGCCGAGGCGTGCATGCGTTGCGCCGTCAGAATTTCTAGCCAGCGATTCAACACATTCGGCGCGAAGCCGCCCTTAAGGCCATAGAGCACAGGCCGCAAAAAGTGATCATTCTCTCGCGTCCAAGTGAAGAGTGAATACACCGGGAACGGATAGTCGGCCTGCCTCAGTTCTTGAGGGCTGTTCATGATCTTGCCGATTTCGATCTCGCAGCGGACACAGAGAAAGTCGATCGGCGGGGCGATCTTTCCACAAACACAGCAGTGCCGAATCCAGCGGAGTGCTCGGTCCATCTGCTTTCGAAAGTAACGATTCCGTTTTTCGGACAAATAGTTGGGCAACTTTAACGTGCTCGTCTCACTGATCATGCCAGTTGTTGAAAGCAAGCACTAGGCCAAGACTGCCGATATCCCAGTGAGAACTCATTCAATAATTACGTAAGAATTGTGATTCGAAACTGTTGAACAACTCCTGAGGATGCACGCTCATTCGTTGTGGTAAGGCAGGTTCTTCCATATCGCAAAGCTACGATAGACTTGCTCGAGCAAAACTGCTTGCGCGATATGATGATTGAATGTGAGATTAGAAAGCGAAAGCTTCCAGTCGGCGCGCTCACGAATTTCATCGTTAAAGCCAAACGCGCCACCAATAAGAAACACGAGACGCGGGCGCCCGCGTTCAAAAAATCTCACCATTTTTTCGCTCAACTTTTTTGATGTTACCGGGTCACCCTTTTCATCGCAGACGACGAGAAGGTCATCGGATTTAAGCACTTTTAGGATGTCGGCAGTCTCAGCGGCCAGCTTTTGCGCGCTCGAGGCACGCGCGAGTTTTGATGGCTTGATGCGAATGATTTCGGTGGAACAAAAAAAGTTCAACTTTTTAAAGTATTCCTGACTCAATTCCATGAGCCATTCTTCTTTATGTCCACCGACAAAAATGAACGCGAGCTTCATTGTTTATTTCGTTACAGATTCAGTGGTCTTCAAAGGAGCCTCGACAATTTGCATATCGCGGCCTTTTTTCCAGAGATCTTCGAGGCGATACTCTTGACGTACAAAATCGTAGAACACATGTACGATCACGCCACCGTAATCGAGAACTGACCAGCGCCCCTCAGAGAGACCTTCAACCGCTTGCGGGAGGACTCCGAATTCGCCCTTGACTGCTGCCATCACTGATTCAGCAAGCGAGCTCGCGTGACGTGTACTGGTACCTGACGCAATCAACACGTAGGACGAAGACGAGCTCTCGGTTTGGCTCAAGTCGTAGCCGCGGATCAAAAGCCCTTTGCGGGCGAATAATGCTTGTGCGCAGAAGTTGGTGAAAGTTTCGAAGTCACCAATTTTGGGCCCGATCGGTGCGTACATTCCGTTGGAGCGAATGTAGTCTTCGATCTCCATGCTCAACAAGCGATCAACGTTCAAGCCTCCACGGAGACGCTTGCGCACATCCATAGAAGCAATGTCGAGATCTTGAAGTCGGATAAATTCAATCGAGCGCCCGCTCTTGAGGGCGATGTATTGACGATCAAATACTTCAACCAGTGGCTTCAAACCTTCGGCAAGATCTGATTCCGAAAACGGAAGCACGTGCTGAGGACGAGTCACCACAACAAGGTTAACGAGCTCAAGAATTTTATCAAACTCATTCCATTTATCAAACTCTTCGAACTGATCTGCACCGATGATGAGGTAAATATTTTCAGCAGGGTAATTGGCGGCGTACGAACGAATCGTTTCGACAGAGTAGCTTGCACCACCGCGCTTCAGCTCTTGATCGTCGATGGTGACAAACGGAAATTCAGAAAGACCTACTTCGAGCATTTCCATCCGCTGAGTATCACTCGCACCCTCGATCGAGTTTTTGCGCGGGTTCTGCGAGGCCGGAATGACGAAGATCTCATCGAGATTCATCCGCGTTTGAACCGTAGTGATCGCGTTGATGTGCGCCAAGTGCAGTGGGTTGAATGTTCCACCGAAGAGACCAATGCGCTTCGCTGCGGCCATTGAATCGGATGAAGCCTCATTATCGGATTCAAACATCTCGTCCATCAATGCTTCGTGATTGTTGTTTTCAATTGTCGAAGCGTCTGTTTCAGCTGTCTTATTTTTTGACATTTTATTTTCCTGCTACTGTCGATGTCGAGCCTAAGAAGGCAGGACGGGAGCCGAGAACTTTTGTTCCGACCTGATAAACCATCTCGCGAGTTCCGCGAGCGGCCACTGCTGAGATCTGCATAGTTTGAATGCCAGCTCTCTCGAATTGATGAACAATTTCTGCCAAGCGATTTTCTGAAATCGCATCGATCTTGTTCAGCACGACAACTTGTGGGCGATCTGCGAGTGGACGAAAGCCCTCATCGCTCGCTTTTGCAGCATCGTACTGAACGAGTTCATTCATAATGTCTAAATAATCCTGATACGCCTCACGCCCAGCCGTCTCGCTCGCATCAATCAAGTGAATAAAGAGATTCGTGCGTTCAATGTGACGAAGGAACTGTGTGCCAAGACCAACACCTTTGTGCGCGCCCGGAACGAGTCCCGGGATATCTGCGATAACGAAAGTATGGTCGTCAGAAATTTGCACCACACCAAGATTGGGTTCGAGAGTGGTGAAAGGATAGTCGGCGATTTTTGGGCGAGCTGCCGAGATCGCAGAGATCAACGTCGACTTACCGGCATTTGGATAACCAACGACACCTACATCGGCGATGAGCTTCAACTCAAGCTTGAGTTCGCGGGCGTCGCCCGGTTCACCTGGCTGAGCGTGCTCTGGAGCTTGATTCGTCGACGTACGGAAAAACCAATTTCCTTTTCCACCGCGACCGCCTTCTAAAAAGGTCGTTTCGCCTTCGGAGAGATCCAAAAGTATTTCGTTAGTCTCACCGTCACGAACGACAGTCCCCGGAGCAACGTCGAGAACAAGATCGACTCCATCATGTCCAGTTTCATTGCGGCGTCCGCCGTTTTGACCGCTGGGCGCATGAAGCTTTGATTTGTAACGATAATTCATGAGGGAATTCAACTGTGGATTCACGCGGAAAATCACGTGCCCGCCACGTCCACCGTCACCACCATCGGGTCCACCACGAGGCGCCATTGATTCACGACGGAAACTTACCATACCAGGTCCGCCCTTGCCCGAGCGTACAGAGATCGAAACTTCATCTACGAACTTCATGCTTATTCCTAAACGGCCATCTCTCGACGGGCGAAACTACTTTGTCTTTGCCGGTTTGTCTTATGGGAGGCCTTGTATGACATCACATAAAGCAAAGGGCCGGCGCATCGCCAGCCCTTTCCGTAAACCTAGGCATTTTCCTCACCTACAAGATGGTAACTACCTAAATTCGTGAACTTGTTACCATCGTTTTCTTGAGGTGATCAATCGCCAGCAATTGGGTCAGCAATTACGCCAGCGACTCAAGCACGACTCGTGAGTCGACCCGATAACCAGAAGCTGCTTAAGCAGGCTTTTGATCAGCAGGGTACACGCTGATTTTCGAACGCAACTTATCAAAGCGCTCGAACTTCACGCGGCCTTCAATGATCGCGTAGATCGTGAAGTCACGGCCCATGCGAACGTTGTTGCCTAAGTGGAACTTTGTGCCACGCTGACGTACGATAATTGTTCCAATTTTAACAGACTCACCACCGAAGCGTTTCACGCCCAGTCGTTTACCAGCACTATCGCGTCCGTTTCTGGTACTACCAGCGGCCTTCTTACTTGCCATAACCTACCCCGTTCAAAGCTCACGCTAAGATATAAGAAAAATTCGTCAGTTACTTCGTCTTTTTAGCTGCAGTTTTCTTTGCAACTTTTTTCGCGCCAGCTTTTTTTACTGTCGTCTTTTTAGCAGTCGACGATTTTTTAGCTGTCGTCTTCTTAGCAGCTTTTTTCGCCGGTGCCGCATCCATCTTAGACGATGAAGTCGAAGATTTCGCGTCTTTATTCTTCGCCGCTACATCAGCCTTACGAGCAGCTGTGCGAGCTGGATCGATAACCTGAGCTTTGGTTTCGCTTTTCATCACAACGCCTTCAGGCGACGTGATCGACTGAATGAAGAGCTCCGTGAAGAGCTGACGGTGACCTTGTGTCTTGCGGTAACCTTGACGACGTTTCTTTTTGAAAACGATGATCTTAGGTGCTTTTGCTTGGCGAGTCACAACTGCCGTAACAACCGCATTAGCGACAAGTGGTGCGCCAACGAAAGTTTTATCGCCGCCGACCATGAGAATTTCTGGAAGATTAAAAACATCTCCCAAACTTTTTTCGAGCTTCTCAACTCGTACAGTGTCGCCAGCTTCTACTTTATACTGTTTGCCGCCGGCGCGAATGATCGCGTACATCACAACCCCCGAAATATATCCGAAATCAAAATTCTAATTACAGAAGGGCAAATAACTGCCACGGTGCACCAGGTGCTGTCAATCATTTCAGCACATGAATTCTCGGTTCACTCGCGAGCCTTCGCGGTTCAGTGCCTTTTTTTTGAACTGGCGTTCGTTGAATCTCTCCATATATCAAACAGATGGAGAGCGCACTCACACGCTCTGGTTCTTTCAACTCTAAATCGTAAAAATCTCGTATTGCTCGCGATGAAAGCTCGGTTCAAGTTTGAAGACGATATTTCGGCCAATTCGGCGCTCCACATCCTCCAACATTTCCGTCTCTTCTTCGTAAATAAAATCGCCCACGTCGGCATGACAGTGGACCACCGTGGTGGTTCGCGCGCTGTGCGTCGGACCCTCGCGTTCAAGATCACGGAAGATCTCGTGAGCGACCGTAGGCTTCTGTTTGATATAGCCGCGACCATCACAATAGTTGCAGGGCTCGCAGAGTGTTTTAACAAGGCTTGGTCGAATGCGCTTGCGGGTCATCTCAACGAGACCCAGGTTCGACATCGAAACAACAGTGGTGCGGGCACGATCTTTTTGGAGCTCCTCGCGCAGGCTTTGCATGACTTTTTCGCGGTGAGGTTCTTTTTCCATATCGATGAAATCGATGATGATAATGCCGCCGCAGTTTCGAATGCGGAGTTGGTGCGCAATTTCGCGAACGGCTTCAAGATTTGTTTTGAGAATCGTGTCTTCGAAGTCTTTTTTACCGACGTAGCGACCCGTGTTGATGTCGATCACTACGAGTGCTTCGGCTTCATCGATCACGATGTATCCACCCGACTTCAACCAAATCTTGCGCTCGATCGAGCGCGAGATTTCGAGGTCAATTTCGTAGAGATCGAAGAGTGGCTTGGCGTCCGTGTAGAGGCTCACCTTGTTGCTGAACTTCGGCATGAACTGGTTCAAGAACAATTCTATCTTTTTAAATGACTCTGGATCGTCAGTTACCACCCGCTCCACTTCGTCGCTCAGAAGATCGCGAAGTGCGCGCAGCTCAACATCCGGCTCCTGGTGTACGAGACCCGGCTTGTTACGGTGCTCATACGAACTCTGAACCTTCTGCCACAGACGGTGCAAATAATCGATGTCGGAGCGCAAATTGCTCTCGCTGGCGCCTTCTCCAGCCGTTCGCACGATGACGCCACCTTGAGGCTTGATCGCTTCGACAATGTCACGAAGGCGATCCCGCTCAACCGGATCTTCGATGCGACGTGAAACGCCGAGGTGACTCAACGTCGGCATGAAAACAACGTTGCGACCAGGAAGCGAAATATGCGTCGTGATGCGCGCGCCCTTGCTGCCAAGCGGGTCTTTTGCGACCTGAACTAAAATAGTTTGTCCCTCATCGAGCAGCTCTTGAATTTTTGGGCGATTTTCTTCGCGGATCGGTTCGGTTTGTGCGCCCGTCGCATCGAGAGTTCGCTCAGCACGCGACGAGCTTTCACCCTCAAACAACTCGCCATGTGAGGGATCCATATCACCGCGCACATCGCCCACATAAAGGAAGGCAGCACGGTCTAGACCAATATCGACGAATGCCGCCTGCATGCCTGGCAACACACGAATAACTTTTCCGCGATGTATGGACCCGACCAACGTCGGCGAAGTCTTGCGCTCGATTTTGAGGTCATTCAACACGCCGTTGTCGATGTATGCCACCCGCGTTGCCGTGGGTCGGACGTTGACGAGAATTTCTGAGGGCATATGAGCTCCGGCGCTAAAGAATCAGGAAAGCACCTATCTTCTTAACCTGGACTTATAGACGAGTCACCAGACTCTTTTGAAAGGCCTCGCTTGATATAAAGCTTTGCACATCCAGTGGCCGCCATAACGTTCCGGTTGTGGCGGCATTCAAAGCCGAGAATCATTCAATTAATCAAGGGAGTTAGCCGATAAGCGATTGAGCTCATCCATCCGGTTGCGAACGATTCGCACCGCCGGGATTGGGCCGAACGGGAGCTTAGTTGGCAAAAATCGATGACCTCTTTAAAATCATGATCTCTAAAGGCGCGTCCGATTTGCATTTGGTGGCTGGCGCACCTCCGATCTTACGTCTCCATGGCGAGATGGAGCGCCTTGAATTCAAAGAACTCAGCAATGAAGAAGTTCAAGCGTTGATTTTTGAAATTCTAACCGAAAAACAAAAACGCCAATTTGTCGAAAATTGGGAGATGGACTGCGCTTACTTCGTGGAAGGCCTCGGTCGCTTCCGATGCAACGTGTTCATGCAGCGAAAAGGAATTGGCTCTGTTTTTCGCTTAATTCCAACAAAAATTAAAACAGTCGAAGAGCTTGGATTGCCTAAAGGCATCTTAGATATGATCAACGTGCACAAAGGATTGATCTGTGTCACCGGACCAACTGGTTCGGGTAAATCGACAACGCTTGCAGCTTTGATCAATCACATCAACACGAATGATTCTTCGCACATTCTCACCGTCGAAGACCCAATCGAATTTGTTCATCCAAATATTAAATCGCTCGTGAACCAACGAGAGGTGGGTGGCCATACAAAATCGTTTAATAACGCGCTAAAGGCAGCACTTCGTGAAGATCCAGATATTATTCTGGTCGGTGAGATGCGTGACTTAGAAACGATTCAGCTGGCATTGACCGCTGCCGAAACAGGTCACCTGGTGTTTGGAACATTGCATACAAACAATGCGCATAAAACTGTCGACCGTATTATCGACGTTTTTCCAGAAGCACGTCAGGCGCAAATTCGTGTCATGTTGTCAGAGTCACTTCGTGGAGTGATTGCGCAGTCACTTTTGCCTAAAGCAGGCGGACACGGCCGCGTGGCCGCTCTCGAGGTTTTGTTTAACACCAAAGCTGTCGCCAACTTGATTCGTGAAGGAAAAACTTTCCAGATTCCATCAGCGATGCAGACCGGCCGCAATGTCGGGATGATCTCTTATGAGTCTTACGTCGAAGATCTCATTAAAAAAGGTTTAATCACCAAAGATGTCGGTTATGAATTTTTAGGTAAAGCTGAGAAGAAAGATGAAAACGGAAATCCAGAAGTTGAAAAGCCCGCAGCTACGGCGCAGCGGCCACCGATGGGCCAAACTTTGGGACAACCACTTGGACAACCGTTGGGGCAATCGGCCGTGAACGGGGCCGCAAGTGCGCTCAGCGGTTTGGCTTCGCGCTTTAAGAAAACAAGCTGAATCAGCATCTAAAATCTACTGCTGCTCGAGATAATCGTAGCAGCAAAGAAGGATTCTGCTGCGTATGATTCTAAAAAGACCAGTTGAAGTTTGCGATTTGCAAAGCCGTGCCAGGACTCGAAGTTTGGGCTGACACTTGTCGGCTCATTGATGAGTGCATCACGGAATCATTCGGATCTTGCGGTGCCTCCCACAGCGTGTGATCAGTGGGCAATCGTTTAGGTGCGTTGAGCCCGTAGAACTCCGTCGGCACCTTAATCATTTCGTACGTGACATAAACTGTCCCCGCAATAATCCCAAGCGCAAATCCGACGCCGATGTTCCCGAGCCGATCTTGCGGCCGACCGTAAAAACTCAGTGTACTAAGGCCAAGTACGGCTCCACCTAAACCAGAAAAGATGATCGTTGCCAAATGCCGACGAGGACCTGATGAAGGG
>JAYVND010000715.1:0-3026 GCA_043758635.1 Bdellovibrionales bacterium | reverse complement strand
TCAAAAATTAACGGCTTGCTATGTCGATCGCCCTAACGCAGAGAACCTTCAGAAAGCACAAACGAGCCTGTTAGCACTCAAATCGTCAGGGAGTTTTTACCGCTGTGTCTCCAAGCAAGATCAAGAAGATGTCGACCGACAACTGTTTTCGATCGCCGAAAAGCTTTCGAAAGTAACGACTCATTGAAGTTTGGCTCTGACCAAACTACCCTCCTTAGGGTTGTCTTCCGACTTTTGACTCGACTTTCCCTCGCGACATCGATGCGAGTCGCTCAACTATCACTCTTTTTGTTTGATCACTGATCGCCGAAATTAAGCGGCCCTCGACCAAAAGTGCGATTCGGAGTTTAACTAGAATCACGCGAATTGCGTATGGACGGATTGCGGGCCCCGACGCCATAGCGTTGGGAGAGATAGCATTTTTAAGAGTGACCGTAGGGAGGGATTAAAAATGGTAGTCCGTGACGGGCTCGAACCGCCGACCCTATCCTTGTAAGGGATATGCTCTACCAACTGAGCTAACGGACTATTGGTAAGTACGACCGGGCGTTGAATCTGCTTAAAGCAAACCTGCGCAACGGTGAGCCGATGTTATGAACCACATCGGCCCTGTTGATCAAGCTAAAAAATCAGAAAATCAATTCGAGCATTCTGAGCGACTCAAAAGATCTGCAAGCGGATCCGAAGCAAGCTTACGAACAACGAAATGGGTGCTGTCATCGTTGTCACCACTCACACCGCGAATTGTCAAAACCGTTTCAATTTTTCCAGTTTTTTCGTTCTTGAATGCGCGAATGATGAGGAAATAAGTCTGAGCATTCGCAGCTCCAATCATGAGCGCACGCACCGTGCGGGTATCATCGTTGATCGATACGCCAGTCCCCGTCGCAATCACTCCGGCACCATCGGCATTCACCTGCAGAACTTGCAGGATCGGCCCGTTGACGCCGTTGCTTTGAATATGGAAACTGAACTCGGTATTCAAGTTCTTGCCTTTGGCAAGCCAAACGCCTTCGATATTTGCCCAAGGGAAATCAACCTGCGCACTCAATGGAAATGGGACTTCTGGACCGCCAAAAAGGTTTTTCAGTGCAACGGAAGGAGATGTAACCGGAGCGACATTCGCGTGGGCCTGTTGTGGTGTGTTCAGAGCACAGGCAATTGCAAGCGCCAGAACCAAGAAAGTCAGCTTCATTTTCCCCCCCCCAGGATCAGTTCAGTTCCATCAAAATCTTAGTGTTCTTATTCAAGTAGTAACCGTTCTTCGCACGGAAGATATACTTCGGTTTTTCGTAATCAGGTTCGATCAACTTACGCAGGCGTTTTATCGTGACGTAGATCTTGTTGTCATGAACTGCTGGGTCATAATCTTGTTTCCAAACCTGTTTCACCAAGTTCTCTTTTGAATACACGGCGCCCGGCTGTTTCATGAACAGCCGGAGCATGTCGAGCAGGATAAACTGGTTTTTGAAATCGACGCGGCCTTTTTTCTTTTCAAGCACCGAGTTTGAGACGGCGTCGAAAATCAAATCGTAGTCTTCACCCGATGCAACACCCATCTCCGAAAGCTGAATGTCGATATGACGGGTCAAGTACTTCAGGTTTTCTGGATCAGCCGATTTTTTCGCCAGCTTCAGATACATGCGAGCCATGTCGGTTTCGCCGGCCTCTTTGTACGTGATTGCCATTCCATAAAGCAGACTCAAATAGATGAACATATTTTTTTCGACGCGCACAAGGTCGTAGCAATCCCAGAAAATTTCAAGCGCTTGGTCGTACTTCTTCATCTTGCGGAAGATTTGGCCGTTGAGCATTTGACTCGTGATTTTCAAGTCACGAAGTGGGATCACCTGAAAGAACACCTGGAGATTGTAGATCTCTTTGAGCGCTTCAGAAAGGCGATCAAGCGAGTAATAGGTGCGAGCGAGGCCGTTGATTGCGTAGCAGATATCAGGCTTATTATCGGTTGCAAGACCGATTGCGAGAGACTTTTGAAAGTAATCAAGAGCTACGTCGAATTGACCTTTGTACGAAGCGCAGATTCCAAGGGTATAATAAGTTTTCGCAGTGAGCTCGAAGCCCTCTTTTAAAACGAGATCTTGAATGCGCTCTTTGGTGACTCGAATATTTTCGTGCTCTTCGCGCTCAGCGTAGATTCGGAGCAAATGGTTCTGACATTTCAGATAAAGATCGTAGCTCTTTTCATCAAAGAATCCAGCCGCTGCCTCTTTGAACTTGTCGACAGCAATGCCAAAATCACAACGCTCGTAGTAGAGCGTCGCGAGCTCCAACGTTGCTTCATTTTGGTTTTTTGCCTGTGCCACACCAATCTCCTGACAGAATTTGAAAGATTGAATAAGGTTTCTGGCAAACCCTGCACTTCGCGTCAATAGCCATCTGATAAATCAAAATGTTTTTCGGAGTGATGCCAATAAACAGCACGGGCTGATTTATCTAAGTGATCGAATTCTATTGAAATTTATCAGTTCAAAAAATTCCGGTGCCAGACTGGGTACGAACGAAAAAAACGTGTTGTAAAATACTCTCAGCCCGAAGATTCAGAGTTCCTGCAGATTTCAGGTGCGCGCGCGCGAAAAATGCGTCTATTTTCCTGCGTCCAGATGATCGACAGAATCTATTTACAGGACGGGGAAATAGCGACTGTAAAGGGCAAGCGTCGATTGTCGAATTTTTGCGAGCTCGGTGGACCTCTGTTACATTATGCGCACACGCAACTTGCTCCGCTTTCCGATCCACTTGAAAATAAATTAAATCAGTTTTTGAGCAGTGCAAACTGCAACGAACGTTGCAGTACGTGAAGCTGCACCTCTTAAGTTTTCAAAAGCACGTGAATCTGTGGTGTTGAGTCGAGCCCATTAAAAAAGGCCTACGGAAATCCGCAGGCCTTTTCCGTTATCAGTAAGCCAAAAACAATGGACTCCGCTTTACACCGAGTCCATTGTCTTGCAGGTTCAGTGGTGCGGAGCTTCGTGGCCGGTATAATTCGCGCGCAAACCGCTGTCGCG
>JAYVND010000714.1:0-3027 GCA_043758635.1 Bdellovibrionales bacterium | reverse complement strand
ATCAGAGAAGATCTTTCTGTTTATTCAAATGAATCGCTCGTGGGTACTTATGCAAAGCTAGCCACAGGAGCGACGACCTTTCAGTACGCAAAAGAATGGATGAATAGCAGCACATCACATTCAATATCACGAAGTCTTCCGATGGCGACCGACTCCTACCGCGGAACTGAGGTCGCAAATTTTTTTGATAATCTTCTTCCTGATAATGATGCAATTCGAAAAGTATTGGCGCAGAAATCCAATGCAAAGAGTGATAGAACCTTCGATCTCTTGTCAGCCATCGGGCGCGATTGTGTCGGATCGCTTCTTCTGGTGCCCGAATCAGAAGGATTTCCCGCGCACGCAAAAAAAATGTCATCCCGAGCGATCGATGCAACTGAAATAGCAAAAATTTTGAAAAACCTCGGCAAAAAGCCGTTCGGCTTCGATCTAGAAGAAGAGTTCAGAATTTCAATTGCCGGCGCGCAAGAGAAAACCGCATTTCTGAAAACTGGAGGAGTCTGGCATGTTCCTCACGGCGCCACTCCGACCACGCATATTTTTAAAGTACCCATGGGGTTAGTCCTAAACGAAATTGATATGTCGGATTCGGTTGAGAATGAGTGGCTGTGTCTACAGATATTCGAAGCGTTTGGATTGGATGTTGCTCGTGCTCAGATCCATTTGTTTGAAGATCGAAAGGCTCTTGTCATCGAACGATTTGATCGAGTAAAAGACGGCAGGAATATCAAGAGAGTTCACCAAGAAGATTTTTGCCAGGCGCTTGGTTTATCGTCTTCGCTCAAGTACCAGAGCGATGGCGGTCCCGGATTTAACGAGATTTTGAATGTACTTCTAGAATCCCGTCAAGCAGCGAAAGACCGACGCTCCTTTATGAAAGCTCAGGTGATGAACTGGTTGATCGGAGCACCCGACGGCCACGCAAAGAATTTTAGCGTCTACATTCAGCGCGATGGAATAAAGCTCACCCCATTCTACGATGTGATGTCGGCCTATCCGCTGGTTAAGAAGAAGCGTCTTGATTATCAACGGGTCAAACTTGCGATGCGCATCTCTAAAAGCCATTACAAAGTTGCGACGATTGCCAGGAGGCATTTCATGGAGGCAGCCAAAGAAGCAAAGTTTTCTGCATTCGAAATGCGGCAAATTCTTGACCAGGTGGTTGACGAATTCGACGGTGCAATTGATTCTGTTAAATCGAACTTGCCAGCTGGTTTTCCAGAACCACTTGCCGCAGCTATTTTCGAGGGAATGCGGATGAGCATAGGTCGTCTCGCAAACATTTGAACTCTTGGATAAGCAAAATAATTTGAACGGCAAAAGATTCTGCATAAATCGATCAAAACTAACTGAGTAAGCGCCATCTTCGGCAACTACGAACAAGGCGTCTGCGAATTGAAATTTGGCCCATTCTGTTAGCAGCGACGAGGGGCTCGAGAATCTGCCCAATGGCCGTGTGTTCACCGAAATGGCCGAAGTCTAGCGGGTCACGCGGGAATAACCGTGGAATTGGGCCGACTGTCAGAGTTTCGGAAGTAATCACGAAAGGGTCTCCGGCGAAGCTTAATTTTCAACTTTTGCACAATGTAACATGTGAGTTCCGATTACGAATAGAATTGAGTTACGAATGAGCCGCAGAAATTTTAACTTGCAACTGAAACCCATTTCTTAGAAAAACGCCGAGCCAGATCGTCGAGGCAAATTCCGTCGTTTTTAGAAAACGAGTGACCGTCCTCAGGATCGAATCACCAGGGCAATTTTTATATCTAATTCGTAATATATTCGATCTGGGTTGTTTAACTGTGGCTGGAGGTGATTGCAGTGTAAAACACGTCAATGACTCACCGAATTCCAAAATGGTTAGAATCAAGAAGCGAAGTAAACACAGCGATTCTTAGTTATTTGGAACGATTTGGTGCAGAGGTTTCCGATTATACCGAAGCTTCAATAAGCCTCGCTGATTTTGATTTCGGAGTCTCGTTAGATGGTGTCGCATTCAGTAGCTTTATTGCGACGAAGGATTCGCTCTTCTACGCATCGCTGTTAAAAAAGGCGTTAGAGATTGTCGAACATGCTGAGTGTATCATTGATCTTGGAACGGGCAGTTCACTTCCACTCATCTCTGCGCTTATAAAAGCAAATCCCAAATTAGAGGCCGTTGGGATCGATTTGGATCCAGCGGCCATCTTAACAGCCCAATCGAATATCGACTTTTTCGCTCTCAGTTCCAAAGTTAAACTGTATTTAAAGTCAATCGAAGGCATTTTGGATAACGACTTGGTTGGCTCGAGTGCACCAAAAATCGTAGCTTCAAATCCACCCTACGTAGCGTGTCCTGAATCTGAACGTGATTCACTGTTGCCGGTTTTCGGGGGGGAAGATGGCACTCTTCACCTTGAAAGAATTTTAACTCATCCATTTCCAGACAATACGTGTTTGGCGCTTCAGTGGGGATCGCTGACGAACCCTCAAAGAATGTTTAATCTTATAGACCTTGCCTACGAAGTCGCACATCTCCAAGCTTGGGAAGTCCCGTTCGGCAAATATACCGTTTTACCGTCGGTCAATGAACATCTCATGAAGCTGCGTGAACAAGATCTTGTCGCCTTCAGCGGTCAAACTGGTGAGAAACAAACTCAAATTATCTTCGGCGCGGTTCTGCGGCTAAAATGTTTTGGTGCAAAGTTGTGAAGTCACCAGCGACGAAAACATTCACTTGTTGGGGCAGTCCGCGCATTGAATTATTTCCCGCGCCCGTTTGCTCGCGGAGGCACGAGAGTCATCCCGCCGAAGCTTCGGTCGAGAAGTACTGGACGCAAGATAGTGCTAGCGCGGGAGTCGATAAATTTTGAAGAGCGCGAACATCTTAGGTCAGTGACACGGATGTTTTGCGGAAAGTGCATTAGCCGTTCTCCTTTCCTCACCTATGTTTGTTAACCCAAAATCTTAAATACCGTTCTGAGTGACTTGCGTGTTGCGGTACTGCTGTGCCATTACAATCTGTGGATTTGGTTTGTTGTTCGATTT
>JAYVND010000713.1:0-3031 GCA_043758635.1 Bdellovibrionales bacterium | reverse complement strand
GCGGTCAACGCTTCACTTAAAAGAACTCGGTCAAAGTCGTGCTCGAAACGCTCGAGCGCCGAGCCCGCTCCTGGTGGAGACTTCAAAACAGGCTGATTGTCCCATGTGCGGACGATTTGTTTCCATTCATCTTTTAAAAATAAAGTGGACCACTTTTCGTCGTTGGCAAAGCGAGTCTCACGCTCTTCAGAGGTCATGAGAGTTCCCGGATTTGCAGATATCAAGATCGCGCCCAGATAAAGATCTGGCCGCTTTGCAAGCGCATGCATGGCAAGACGCCCACCCAACGAATAACCCAGTAAAACCGGCTTTACCGGCTTGGCAACGGCTTTCGACATGCGCTCGACGCGCTGATTGAGCATTTCTGCCCAAACTTCAAACGCGAGAGCGGCCGTTGGGGCGTAGATTGAACCGAGGTCGGTTCCGGTCTCTTGGCGAATGCGCGCAAGGATTTCACGAAGATCATTCCATAGGGAGCGTGCTTGCAGAATCGCGGGCGACGTCATGAGTGCGCCCTCTGCATTTGCATCTGAAAATTGGAATGAATTTCGAAACGGCTCCCAATCTGAAGGAAGCCCAAGAAATCCATGGAGTGCAATAATCATAATCTAAACCCACCATTGGTCATACTGTGACCAGAACCGCGCGGTCGCTGCTTCGTCTGGAATAAGCTCAATCACTTCTGGGGATTCCGGCTCGCGCAAATGCTCCGGCACCGAAGTCCATCTCTCGTAATTGAGATTCCACATCTTCGCCCAACCTTCGAAACCCAACGCGTGGCGATTTTCAAAAAGAGGGTTCGAAAAAATGCGCGAGAAGATTTTGCCACCTCCGTTGTTGACCACGACGATGCGCATATGTGCTCCCTCTCGGTGAGCCAGCGCCCATGGTGCTGCGAGATCATACATCGCAGTGAGATCGCCTAAGATGCACCAGTTGGTGGTCGGCACGGTCGGGTTTACTTGTGCGAGCCCGATAAAGGTTGAGAGTTGTCCGTCAATGCCGTTCACACCACGATTGGCTTCAAGCCGCCTTGGCGAAGAAACATGATACGCCGCCGTTAAATCCCATTCGCGAATGGGAAGACTGTTGCCGATATAAACTAAATCTGCTGATGCCGAGGCTTTTGAAAGGTCGTGAATTAGACCCGGCTCTGACAATGGCTCGGCACGAATCAATGCCGCAAGTTTAGCCGAGATCTCTCGGTCCTTGGTCATCAGCGCCAATGCGCCTTCGGTGCGATGAGGAATCTCACGAGAGCGCAACTCTTCAAGCGCCGCTTTCCCTAACTCACTCACCGATCCGCAAATCAGTTCACCTCTAGAAAGTCCCGCAAACGGAAGTGGCGTGAGTGATACTACGTCAACCGTGGACGATGGCTCTTCGAGATCGCGCCAGATACGAACTGTTGGGACGCCGCCAATTCTCAATACACGGTTGAGCAAATTCTTTTTTAACGCCCATGCGAGAAGCTTGTCGCCCGCCCGGAGGGAGATATTTTCAAGTCGTGCATCTTCGCGCAGACCAGACGTCGCTTCGATGTAAACTGGCTGATTGAGATGCAGCAAAAGTTCAACCGTTGCTTCTCTCTCCGCACGCGTTTCGAGAGTTCCGATAACGGTCAGGAGCGTGCCAGAGCCGCGCAAGAATTTTGCGAGCCGCATGGATCCCCACTCGGTCGTGCAGGTCACTTTGGCGTGCGAAGTACCCTGGAACGGAGCGAGAGCGAAGGGAGCGAGCTCGAGATCTTTGAGAGGTTCGTCGAGAAGTGGCTCATCCATACAAAGATTGATATGAATTGGCGCACGACGCGACCAACCCGCGAGCGAGAGCATCTCGCCCCCTTCAAGATCAAATTCCATCTCCACAAATTTTGAGAAAATTCCAAATTGATCGATCGCTTGAGGAGCGCCTGTTCCGCGCAGGCGACGAGGGCGATCAGCAGTGAGCAAAATCAATGGCACGCCGGTGTGAAACGCTTCGATCGTGGCTGCGAGCAGTTCGGCAACGGCCGTGCCCGAGGTTGTAACCACAACGACGGGCGAGGAGTTTCTACGAGCGGCGCCGAGTGCGAAGAACGAAGCGCAGCGCTCTTCAAAAAATGACTCAACCGCAACGCCATGGGTTTTCGAGAGGACAGCCACGAGCGGACTATTGCGTGCACCTGCGCACACAACAAACTCACGAGCACCCGTGTGACTGATTTCCAAAAGAATTTGTTCAGACCACTGGATATTCATAATTTGAGACTCCGATCAAACGCCCGATTGCGGAGGCAATCAAACGCCAAGGATGCGTTTCACTGAATCGCGTTTTAATTTCAGCTCCTGCCACTCGCGGTCGGCCTGGCTTGCGCGAACGACGCCACAGCCTGATCCCAAACGCACGTCATCATCTTGCCACTGAATATTGCGAATCGCGACAGCGCACTCTTGCAGACGATCGTTCTCGTTTAGCGCGGCATCAACGCCGAACGGAGCGCCGTAGCGCCAGCGATAATCTCCGTTGTCCCAATTGTCCATTTCGCTCATGCCGAGCGAACGAGGCGAGAAACCCAACGCGGGTGTTGGATGCAAAAGCTGCGAAGCTTTATCGAGCGAGTACGGATGCTTGAGTTTTGCGCGAATTGAGGTCTTTAAATGGAAAAGTGTCGGAAGCTCAAGAATCCCTGTGATACCGACTTCAACTTCGCCGACACCCGAGAGAACGTTTCTAATATCCTCAATTACGTATTGATGCTCACTGCGCTCTTTTGGATCGTCCATGAGAGCCTGTGCCTCGCGAACGTTGCTCTCGGGATCTTGCTGTTTGGCACGTGTCGACGCGAGTGCTGCTGTTTCAAGCGTGCCGTCCAAAAGCGAAAACAAAAGCTCGGGTGTCACACCCATCATGCCTACTTGGTGCGCATCCATCTCGCCCCAAAATCCGTAGACGATCATGTGCGATGGAAGTCCAACTAAATTTTTAAGAATGTCGAGACGACGTGCGGGAGAAACTCGTCCTTCGGCCGTCGCAAATACAACGGGCACAG
>JAYVND010000712.1:0-3031 GCA_043758635.1 Bdellovibrionales bacterium | reverse complement strand
ATGAATGGCCGTAAAGACGCGAAACTTGGAACTCCGCCAAAACTGGCTTGCCCGTGCGACGGATGTATTCCATTTCAGATTGAATCGCGAGATAGGTCTCAATCGGGTCATTGCCATTCACGACAGTGGTGCGCATGCGGAAAGCCTTACCGCGATCGGCAATAAATTCCTCTCCATGCTGAGTGTCGTAGCTCGTTGAAATTCCCATTTTATTATTTTGAACAGTGATGAGCATCGGGAGTTCATTGCCCGGGCGTGTCGCCCAAATCAAAGATCCCGCAAAGTCGCCTTCGGCAGTTCCCGCATCACCACCCGTGACGATCGTTATACCTTTTGATTTGCGACGCCTTTGCGCTATCGCTGTTCCGACGGCCGCACCGTACTGAACTTCAATCGGTGATGTGACTGGAACCACGTTCCATTCAGGTATGCAATAATGGTTGCAGAAGTTACGACCACCGGTTGATGGATCCGTCACGCGATTCATCATGAGACGAAGAGAGTCGATCATCGGCATGCCCATTGCCACAAGCGTTGGCGTTCCGCGGTAATGGAGATGCAGGTAATCGTACTCGGGACCTCGACCTTTGAGAGTCAAAAGTCCAAGTGGAACTCCAAAGGCCTCTTCGCCCGGAGCACCAATCCAGAAGTAAGCATCGCCCGTCTTATAAACTTTGATCAAGCGCTCTTCGAGAACACGCGACTTGATCATCAAATCCAAAATATTAAGTTGAAGCTCTTTCGGCAGAGTGAGCTTCGACTGCGAGGTGCCGAGAGTGATCTTCTTGGCGTTCGAATGGCTTGCGTTCGACTGGCTTGCGTTTGAGGCGGCAACTGGCTTGCGCGTTGAAGCCAATTGGCCGTCTTGAGAAGCCACAATTTTCCGTGTCAGCTTCGTGCTATTTGTCGGCTTTGCCGCAGCCTGACCTGCCACTTTGTGCGTTGTCGACTCAACGGGAGCCGCACCCTTCGATGCAGAACGCTTTGAAACCGAAGCTTTGGGCATGAGTTTCCCTTCTTAAATCCACCATGTTGTCTCGAGCATCCATGGGTACTGAAGGGCGTTATCTTTGTCAAATGATGCAGTGTCAGGCGAGCCACGGGAGTGTGACTCGACATCCTTCATGACCGATCACGCGTGCGTCCTACCGGGCACACCATAAAAAAAGCCCGCTTTTCAGCAGGCTCTCTCAGTCTTAATGTTGACAATTCTTTCGGCCACAGTTCGATCAGCGAGTCTTTTTCTCTTCAGATGGAGCTTGTTTCACTTCCGCTATTTTTGCTTCCGTCAACTTCTGACCATTTTGCAAAATCATCAAGTCGGTAACAACCTGAACCGCTTCCTGAATGTCTGGACGCTTTTCGTATTCAACCAACTTCTGTTCTTTAGTGAGCTCTTTTTTCTTATCAGCTTCGTCTTTCTTATCTTTCGTGTCTTTAAGAGCGTCGCCGAGTTTAATGACCTTGTTTTTATCTTTGGTTTTCTTCGACTCCGTAATAATCTTTTGGAACTCCGTACTTTTCGCAACGCGCGCTTCAGAGCGAGCTTTTAACTGCGGAATAAAGCCTTGATCTACTTTTTTCCAAGCATCAGTGCCTGTCGAAACGTACGCATCAGGCGAAGTGAACGCTTTCAATTGTTTCGGCGGGAGCGAATAGTCCAAAGTCTTCTCACCAATTTCATCGGTCGAGTAAGGGCTCGGAAGAACAACATCTCCCTTTACACCTCTCCACTGAGTCGAAAAACCACCTGGGGTGAAAAACATTCCGACGGTCACTTTCACGGCACCCAATCCCGGAGGAAGCGGAACAACCGATTGAACGGAACCTTTGCCGAATGTCTGATCGCCACCGAGAATCACCGCACGGTCGTAATCGTGAAGCGTACCCGAAACAATTTCTGAAGCACTTGCCGAGATTCGGCTTGTGAGGACAACCATCGGTCCTGCCCAGTCCACTTGCGCGTCTGTGTCCGCAAGTGTTTGCTCTGGTGCGATCGGATCACGCGAAGACTGTTTTACAACGTTACCCGTTTTGAAAAAGAGTCCGCCAATGCGAACCGCGTCTTCAAGCGATCCACCACCATTTTGCGAGAGATCCAAAACGAGTGCGTCTGCTTTTTTGTCGCGGGCTTCTTTCAATAGATTCTTCATGTCTGTTGCGCAAGAGCGACCGCCGCGGCGATTGTCAGCGTAGAATGACGGAAGATTCAAAACCGCAATTTTCTTTTTCTCGCCGTTCACTTCTTTGTCGAAATAAGAAATCGAAGCCGCATCATCTTCGATTTTAATTTTGTCGCGAGTCAAATCAACGTTGAATCGCTCCATTTTACCATCTGCCAGTTTTCGCAATATGCCCAAACGAACTTTTGAACCTTTAGGTCCACGAATCTTACGAACCACGTCGCGAAGATCTTCTTCGACCACGTTCTCCATCTTCTCAACTTCGCCGTTTTCTTTGAACTGGCCAACCGAAGTGATTTTGTCTTGAGCCTGCATCTTACCAGAGCCTTTAGCACTTCCTCCATCAATCAACTGCTCAACCACGGTGAATCCATCTTGCGAGCTCAGAGTCGCGCCGATGCCTTCAAGAGAAAGACTCATGCTGATCTCAAAGTCTTCGAGAACATCGCGCGAAAAGTAGCTCGAATGTGGATCGAGCGCGCGGCCGAATGAATCAAGATAGTTCGAATAGATGTCGTCTTTTGGCGTGTCTTTCACGCGCTTCAAAACGCGGTCGTAGTTGCGAACAACTTGTTGCTGCGCCTCTTCCTGTTTCATGCCAGTTGCGATGTAATTCGAAACTTGAAATTGAAGGTACTTCGCTTGAAAAGTGTCGGCTTCGGTCGGGCTCTTTGGATTTTTGCGAGTCTCTGGGTCGAGAGAGATCTCAGTCTTGTTGTCGAATTTCCAGGTCTTTTTCGAAAGCGTCTTTTTCGCATAAGACTCACGCTCTTCCACACGCTTCACGTAGAGCTGTTGAACGCCGTCAAGCGCCGAACAGTCACCCTTCTCGAGTTGTGCGAATACAC
>JAYVND010000711.1:0-9432 GCA_043758635.1 Bdellovibrionales bacterium | reverse complement strand
AGTCCGTCAAAGTAGCCAGGCGCATTGATATTGCGCGCGAGCAGGGTCGATCCGCCGTTGATGACTGATCCCCATAGAAGATTCCGTTGATCTGCTGTCCACTGATCGCCGACCGAATTGAGCGTGTCCAAGACGCCGATTGAGTGCGCAAGAAGAAGTGGCGGATTGATCAATGTCGCGCGCACAAGTCCAAGCGTGTGAGTGGTCCGATCTGATTTTAAGAGGTACGCCGATTCGACCGCTCCGAGTGAGTATCCAACCACTCCTGCTTTCAACGGTTGCATACCGTAGTCATGTTCCGCACGTGTACGCGAAGCCAGCATCAGGCGGCTTAGATCTTTCACATCAGCCGGTGTATAACCTGGCAGGCCCGAGGTACTCTGGCCAAGGATAAATTTCCAGTAAAAAGGCGAGGGCATGATCAACACGTTGAAGCCCGCATTGAAATAGCGTTCGCCTAAAAATTCGGTTGCTCCGTCCATCGCGTTTCCACCGAGACCCGGGATCACGTACATGAGTGGGGCTGGTCGCGGCTGCGTATAAACTGTGACCTCTACTTTTTGACGGCCCTCGAAAAGCGGAATCTTGTCGCGGCCTTCGATTGCAGGCATTTCCATTATCTTAGGGGGAGCGGCCATCACGCGCGCAAGGCGTACCGTGATCGTCGCGAAGTACGGGTTCACATATGGATAGCTGCTCGGAACCACACCGCTTCCAACCAAACTGCGCGCCGCCACTCCGCTCTCAACCAAACTGCTCGCAGCAGACGCTTGAGTTGAAAGACCCGCCGTCGCGAGCAAAAGACCGGAGAGCGTCAGTGCCATTTTGGTGACCACCAATGCCATTTTGGTGACCACCAATGCCAACTTGGTTACCACCAGTGCCAACATAGCTGCCGCCTGCGTCTTGGCTACCGGGTATGTCCTGGTTTTCGACTGCGCCTTGGTTGTCGCGGAGAGCGATGCTGAGACTCTCGCAATAAGTCTGTTCATGGGTTGTCCTTGAGTTTGTTTTTTTTGAATGCGAATCGGATTTACTTCCAATTTCTCAACCGCGCAAGAGTGAGCCGCCAAAACTTCTCAATAAGAAAATCACAACACTCCAATCTGAGCCCCGCATTGAAGAAAGGAAAATCGTCGACCCCGAATCGATCGGGCGCTACACTGTTGGCGAGGAAACCCTACGTGCAAAACGACGATCGCAATCAATCGAGCCAACGCAGTCAAATCGGATCGGTTGTTGAAGCCCCGCCCGCTAAATCTGAACAAAATCCACCCCCCGATCTCAGTCCTCTCACTGGCCTCGAGCTTCCGGTAGACCTCAAATGGCCGGAGATTGAAGCCGCGCTAAAAGCTCATCAAAATCTCGTGATCGTGGCTGAACCAGGTGCCGGCAAAACCACACGATTTCCGCCCGCGCTCGCCAAGAGCGACTGCCTCTCATCCGGTGCCAAACAAATTTTGATGCTTGAGCCGCGCAGACTTGCGGCACGGGCGGCAGCTGCCCGGATTGCCGAGGAACAGGGATGGAACTTAGGTACGCGAGTGGGTTATCAAGTTCGGTTTGAAAACCGCACCTCTAACGATACCCAATTGACAATCCTGACTGAAGGCTTGCTGTCGCGCCGATTGTTCTCAGACCCAGCGCTGACCGGAATCGGAGCTGTCATCCTCGATGAGTTTCACGAGCGAAGCCTGCACACCGACTTAGGCTTGAGCTTACTTTTTGAACTGCAACAACTTGAGCGACCTGATCTTCGCTTGATCGTAATGTCTGCCACATTGGATGCCGAAAAAGTAGCCGAATATCTCGGAAGTTGCCCTATCATCCGAGTGCCTGGACGGACCCATGCTGTCGAAATTCAAAACGAAAATTCATCGCTAGTGCTCGATGCAGGAGAAGAATTTATTCAGCAAACAGGCCGTGTCATCAATGACCTGATGAGTGGTCGACGCGCACGAATCGGCGATGTGCTGGCGTTTCTTCCCGGTGCGCGTGAAATCCGCAATGTCGCAGAGTTTATTCGGCGCGCAGCAGGAGAATTCAATTTTGAAGTGGTGGAATTGCACGGTAGCCTCGCCCTTGACGAGCAGAACCGCGCGCTCAAAAGATCGATACGCCCCAAAGTGATTCTCGCGACCAATATCGCGGAGACCAGTCTCACCATTGATGGCGTGAACACGGTTGTCGATACGGGTCTCGCGCGTGTGATGCGTGTCGACAGTCTTGGCTTTCCACGACTTACTCTCTCCCGAATCTCAAAAGCATCATCCACCCAGAGAGCCGGACGCGCAGGCAGGCAGGCATCTGGCATTTGCTATCGACTTTGGAACAAAATGGATGAGGCTTCGATGGCAGACTTTGAAGCCCCCGAAATTTTGCGTGCGGATTTGACGGAAGCTCTTATGAGTCTCTCCGCTCAAGGAGTGACGGATTTTAACGCTTTCACTTGGTTTGAAAAACCGCGTGCAGAGGCATTGGAGTTTGCGCGGCGTACACTCGAGCGCCTAGGATTTATTGATTCGCGTGGACTCACGCCCCTAGGGCGAGAAGGTCTGAAGCTTGGCACTTCCCCGCGACTCGCAAAGCTATTAATCTGTGCACACCGGGCAAACGCGTCAAGTTTAGGGTCAGACGTGGCCGCTCTACTGAGTGAAAAAGATATTCTGGTGAGCAGTCGCGGTGGAAAAAACCAAAATTTGAGCGAGGGTGATCTCTCTTTGCGCCTGGCTGTTCTTCATCGTTCGTCCACTGATGGAGCGAATGCGATCGCCGTGGACCGGCAAAGTGCTCGGAATGTTCAGCAGGTGTCTTCCCTCTTTCTGACTCAAGTTAAACGCCTCACTTCGAGCAAAAGCGACGAGCGAAGTGATTCTGGTGTGCTCAATCAGCTCTTGTTTCAATCTTTTTCCGATCGAATTTGTCGGCGCCGTCGCCCACATCAACCCGAAGCGGTGATGGTCGGCGGGAAAGGTGTTCGACTTGCTCATCAACCAACTGTCACGCAGAGTGAGTTTTTTTTCGCACTCGGGACAATGAGTCCTGGCGGAAGTGGCAACTCGAAGGCAGACATTCAAGTCACGATTGCCTCCCCACTCAGTCTTGAGGAGCTCGAATCTTTCGCCCACACCAATCGCGAGCCATTACAAGAACAAACACAGTTTATTTTTGACAACGAAACGCTGACTGTCCTGAAAATGCAAGCTCGGTATTTTCGAGACCTTCCGCTCTCATCACCAAGAATGAGTGGAGTTGGCAATGAGGATGTCAGCGAGATCCTCATCCAAGCAGCGATGGAGCGCTGGGATTTGCTTTTTCTCACTCACGCATCCATTCGATCGCTGCTGGATCGGAGCGAATTTGTTCGCCCGGGCGCGACCGAACAATTGCTGACCCGCGAGAGAAAGCTAGCGTTTCTCGAAGAGATTTGCTACGGGCAATCGCGCCTCAACAAAGTGCTCGAGCAGGACCTTGAAGATGTGCTCCTCCGACATTTGTCGGTTGAAGATCGCGACGCTCTGGAGAAAACTGCGCCAAAAAAAATAAGAGTACCAAGTGGCAGCGTGCTGCCAATACAATATCCCGCTCTACAAAACCCTTTTTTGGAAGTGCGAATTCAGGAAATTTTTGGATGGCTCACGACCCCGCGACTCGGCCCTCAAAAGGTGCCTCTCACTCTTCATCTTTTAGGCCCTAATTATCGGCCGGTTCAGGTGACAAGTGATCTCACGAGCTTTTGGAACAATGGTTATGTAGAGGTGCGCAAGGAGCTGCGTTCGAGATATCCAAAACATTCTTGGCCCGATGATCCTTTATCCGCGATACCTGAGGCGAAAGGTCGGCGAAGATTTTAAATTGGAGATAAATCATTTTTATCTTTCTCCGACTCTAGGATTGAGCGAGAATTTTCCTTACGAGCGTCGACAGGGATTCTCTTGCGAAAGGCAAAATAATAAAAATAAAACTTATTTATCTCAGAGCGGCGAGCCAGTAAACTTTCAAAGGACTTTCAAATAGACTTCTAAGTGACCGCCCAAATTAGCGTTCAAATGAGCGAATAGCGGAGAAATAAATGTCTCAACGCACCAGCGAAAAACCATCAGCAGAGCTCACCCCGCGTAGAGCTGTGCAGAAAATTGATTACGAGATTCTCAAGAGTCTTCAACGCTTGGTTCCGCCCCGCGGAGAATTTAATCCGTCGGCCGACGTGACGGCTGAGCTCATTCGACTCTTCGCTTCAAGCACTGAGCGCTCGCTCTTAAAATTGCGCAGACTTGCAAAAGACAACAATTCCGTCGGATTCGCAAATGAAGCTCATTACTTAAAATCTAGCAGCACAAGCATTGGAGCCGTTGCGGTGACGCGTGAACTTGAGACAATGGAGAAATTAGAGGGCATCGAACAACTGCCAGACAATATCCCCCAGCGGCTTACAATTCTGCAGAGGGAGTGCAATTTGGCGCTCGACGAGTTGCGCAGTTGGTGGTCACGCGAGAATCCGAATCGCGGTTGATTGCACTTTCCCGCAATGGGATGTAACTTTGGATCATGAGTCAGAGCAAAGATTCGCCAAGTTCGAAAGCAAATGAGCCCGCCGCGCCGAAATCGCAAGGTCAGGACGCGCTCGCTGGCAGTGAACTCTTGCAGGTTGGCGAAACGTCGCCCGACCCAACTCCCGCAGACTCTCAGCGTGAATACGATCTCGATATCGAAAATGCTTGTCACGTCATCCTGAGCGGCGGAGTTGTCGCAATTCCGACCGAAACCGTTTATGGAATCGCGGCCTCCATCAATTCTGAAAAAGGTCTCAGACGCATTTTTGAGATCAAAGCACGTCCATTTTTTGACCCACTGATTGTGCATGTGGCGAGCCTTCATGAGGCGGCCACCCTGGTCGCGCGCTGGCCAGCACTTGCTGATTTTATCGCGAGATCATTTTGGCCGGGGCCACTCACTCTTGTTTTACCCAAGTCGCAGCGCGTGAATTCGTTGATCACCTCAGGACTTCAAACGGTAGCCATACGTTTCCCTGAGCACCCGATGGCGCTTGAACTGATCCGCGCTGTCGGCTCACCGCTTGCCGCACCAAGTGCAAATAAATTTGGACACACAAGTCCGAGCCAGGCCTCACATGTTCGGGGTGAATTTGCGAGCGAAGTGGCCGACGGCACACTTTTGATCTTAGACGGCGGCGACTGCCAGGTCGGCGTTGAATCCACCGTGATTGCTTTTGGGCACGACCGGGCGCTCTCAGTGAATGAGAAACAAAGCATCGATGACGACTATAATTTGATCCGGATTCTACGCCCGGGTGGCGTGACGCATGAGATGTTGCAAGGAGCGCTGGATCGCTGGTCGCATCCAGTCACTCTCATGCCAAATGCTACAAATTCTGAAGAGGCCGTCAACACGATTTCGGCTCCGGGGCAGATGAAGCATCACTACATGCCGCGGGTTCCGCTGATCATTCTAAACGAGATGATACGTTTACCATTCAATCGAGAGCAGGAAGCCGTGATTCGGAATGCGCTGACAACCGATTTGATAGACGAATCGGCCCAAGATGCACCTAAGTCAATTTCATTTATTCGAATTGAAGAGTTGGAACTCAGTGCCGACCCATCTTTGGCAGCCCGCGAGCTTTACCAGGAAATGCGCTATCGCTCCGAAATTGGAGCGACCTGTTTAATTGTTTACAAGACAGCCGAGCGCACCGGTGGTCTCTGGAGTGCTATCTGGGATCGCCTCTCAAAGGCGGCGAGTTTCGACTTCACGCTCAAGAGTTTTTGAAGCGCGAATCTTTTCGCTTGAGTAGGCATCGAGGCGTGGGAAATCCAAAATTGCGCGAGTTCCTACGCCGAGTCGGGCTTGGAAATCGAAGTCGTTTCCTTCTTCTTCCAAACGCTCACGAATTTCAGAGATATCTAAGAATGTTGGGCGCTGCTCTATTGCTGTCGACAAGGTCGACAAATAAGTTTCTGGAAAGCTGAGTGAGCGAAGCTTTTCTTCACTAAAACCTCGTCCATTGTCTTCAACCGAAATACTCATAATGCTCAAGCCAACTCGAAAATTAACCCGCACTATTCCCTGCCCGCTACTATTCGCTGACTCAATTGCACGGAGCAAAAGCGAGTGAAAAGCATCGCGCAGAAAGCTTTTGTTTGCGCGAACGACGATCGGCCAGGCCGATTCGGTTGGTGCATTTAAACTCAATCGAGTTTGCGCTTTGAATGCGCGGTCTCGGGCTTTTGTGTTGTCCCATTCTTTTTGAATCGCGGCTCCTTTGCGGCTCACAATCTCTTTAAGAATTTCAAAAACAGCCGAAGGTTCTAAGAGCTCATCGGCAGGTATTTGCGATGGGAGCGGATAATGAAGAGCGACTTGTAGCGCGCTCTGCCGAGACGAGCTCAGCTCGCGCCAGTCGCCCACTTCGACCGCCTGCATCTCAAGACCACGATTTGAAGAATTCTCGTGCTTCGAGTCCATCGCACCTAATTCATCAGCGATCAGTTCGTCAGCGGTCAGTTGTGTGTTGGAGTCCGCGTTTTGATCGAAGCAGCCCTCCGCAGATGCCGCTGCTGATGTCGCTGCTGATGTCGCCGACGTTCCCGCCGCCTTTTCTATAAGGGCCTGCGTGTGCGTCATCGATGGAGAACCAACTGCATGCGATACGAATTCCGAAGCTTGCATTTCGGCTGCAACTTTTTCTTTCGCCGTCAAAAGACCGACCAGTAATTTGATCTCCTCTTGCACTTCTTTGAGAGACGTAACGGCCTCGACACTGCGGTCGTAAACCGCCTGTGACTCTACCACTCTTGCACTTCGAACTGCAAAAAATACGCAGCATCCTAAAAAGCCGATCCCGATGATGAGGCCAGACTGAATCAGATCGTTTATTTTGATGTCAGATTTTTGTGTGAGTTCCATCAACAAAATGAGTTGATTGAGAATCGCCCACGGCATCAATGTCGACCACCAACGTCGGCTTTTGCCGCGGTAAATAGCTCCAGCGGCCAAGAACAAAAGGGCCGCGTAATCGAGCGAAGCAATCGAAACCGCCTCAGGCCCAAGCCAGCCGAGCTCGAAAACACGTTCACTCATCACTATGATCATCATCACGGGAGCCGCCATACGAGTGAGATCGTTCCCCACACTTCGCCAAAGTAGCGCCGCCACCGCAAGGGCAGCGAGCGTCAAGCGTAGCCCTAAAAATATGACAAATGTCTGACTCGAAAGCTGCAAGAGTTGCAACACCGAAGAGAGACTAAATAGGATCAGTCCACAAGCAGTCACACCCCAGAATAAAGTCTCACTCAACGAGCGAAGAATCTGGGAGATCGAAGTGCGTTCGAGGGACGAGGTCGTTGCCATAGTGAACCATCTTTTGCGAAGAAGTGCATTGCTTGCCTGGCGCATCAAACTCCATGTCGAAGCCTAAAAAAGACTTCGTCATAAAATCTTTAAACCAGCTGAGATAGACTAAATTGCACGATGCATACCACTTGGAATGTGAGCTGAGATGAAACCAGTTTCGAATAGGAGGCAGCTCTGTCCAACAGACCTTGCAGACTTTTCAGGGCGATGCCAAATCTTGCATACCGTTAGATTGCTGGAAAGTTGCTGGAAAGTTGCTGGAAAGTTGTTGGAAAGTTGCTGCAAAGTTGTTGGGAGGCTTGTTGAGAACAGGAAGATCGGCAGCAGCTTTTGGAACCAGCTTAGTAGAGTTGGCCGAGAATGAGTCGCGGGTCAGGGTATGCACGCAACGCGGCCTCTCGGCCGCTAGCGGTCGCGGTTCCTGGCAGATCGCAAATTTCGGGTCGCACGACGCTCAACTGAAAATGGAGATGTGGGTTCCAGCCACCGTTTTCGGTACGGTCGCCCACAAAAGCGAAGGCCTCTGCACGTTTCAATTGTCGTCCGACTGGATTAAACTCAACTGATTTATGACTAAGGTGTCCAAAAAGTGCCCAAAGTTGATGGGTCTGGCTTTCATGTTCCACTTTCACTTCTAAAATGATAGTTCCACCATAGTCTCCGACGGCTGAGTTGATCGCCGAAAGATGGACGACGGCATCTGCGAACGCGTAAACGCACTCGCCCACCGGCGCCGCAATGTCGATCCCTAAATGAATGTTGCGAGGCTCGGCCTGGCCCATGAAAAGATCGCTCGTGTACATGGACGGCCTAACTTCATCATAGCGTCCAATCCCGTACGAATTTTTCAGTTTTCGACCTGGATCATAGCCTTTCGAAAAATCGTAAACCTCATATGTTTCTGGCAGTCGAATGACTGGAGCAAAGTCAAAATTTTCGAAAGGAAACGAGCCTGGATCTGTTCGTACATACATAAATGGGGTCATAATACCGTGATCGCAAAAAATCACGCCTTTTGAAAATTCAATACGGATTTCGTTCTCTGGAAATGGCGACCAGGATGCTGGGAGCGGCATCCAGCCAACTGCTGGGCTGGTTGAATCACTAGGATGCCTGCGAAAACTCGGTCAAATAGCCATTTACCTCCAGCAAATAGACATTCGTCTCATTCCGATATCAGTTTGATTACCTCAAACGTTCATTTGACTAATCGGCTCTAGCGACCGATAGTGTGATTATGAAAGACAAAAAGGAACGCTTGAAGTCAAAACCGCCCGCCGCTCGCGCCTCTAAAGCCGCGACAAAAGCCACGCTAGCGGCACCACCAAAAGGTGCCTCGGAACCGGAGAGTGAATCTCGCACTCATGGGGATTCACGGGCTGCACTATTAAAAGCCGCGAGCAAAGTTTTTGCAAAAAATGGCTTTGATGGAACAACCGTGAAAGACCTCGCTGATGAAGCCGGCGTGAATGTCAGTATGGTGAGCTACTATTTTGGAGGCAAAGAAGGCCTCTACAAAACCATTCTCGAAAATTTTGGCTTAGAGGGCGTGGCTTCGACAGAGCGGCTTTTGAAGCCACCGCGCTCGCGCGAAGAGTTCGAATTGAGACTCGGCTTGTTTGCTGAAAGCATTTTTGAGATGCACGCCAAAGAGCCTGATCTCGTTAGAATCATTCATCGCTCGATGGACATGCCATCGCCTCTCACCGATCAGATTTTTGAGAATGTCTTCTCTCGTATTTTTACGGCTCTCGAGGCTTACATTCAAGTGAGTTGCGAGCTTGGGCTCATTCGTCAAGATATTGACCACGAAATTATCTCCGAATTTATCTTTGGCTCGATTGTTCACTTCACCCATTGCGAGAATATTCGTGTACGTCAAGGTGGCCGAAGCATACAAGATCCAGCATTTGTTGATCAGGTTATTAAAAATTGGTTGAGCATGTTCACCGAAGGTTTAGTCCCTCATAGTTTGAAACTACAGGAATCTAAGAAATGAAAATAAACTTTTCAAAATTCAGAGTTGCCGCGCTGCCATCTTTTTCCGCCGGATTTCTG
>JAYVND010000710.1:0-3037 GCA_043758635.1 Bdellovibrionales bacterium | reverse complement strand
AAGCCTACAAAAACTCATTTGATCCCGTTCTCTTGATGGCAATGATTCAGAGCGAGAGTAGCTTCAAACCGCGTCAGCTGGGTCACGCTGGCGAAATTGGTTTGATGCAATTGAAACCGAAGACAGCGGAATGGATTGCAAACGTCGCGGGCCTCTCTTGGAAAGGCGCCGACAGTCTTTACGATCCGCTCGTCAACGTACGATTGGGAGCAGCTTACTTGAGTTACCTCAGAGAGAAATTTGATTCGCACGCGCGACTTTACTTAGCAGCTTATAATCAAGGAAGCGGCAATGTGCGTGGAAATCTAATGCGAAAAGTCTGGCCGAAAGAGTATCCGGCCCATGTCATGAAAAACTACATCGCCTATTACCGAGACCTGCGAGAGCGCGCCCGCAAGCCAGCATCTGATGAAATTCTGTAGTATTTGAAATCAAACGTTTATAATCAACCGTTGTTCAAGACACCTGATTGAATCTTCGATTTCAATGCTCGGCATGCGCTTGGGACCGGAAGATTACGATAGTGCTCAGCAATTGTTGGCAAATCAAAATGGGAATACTTCTCTGGATTTGCGCCTGTGACCGACGGTGGTTCACAGTAAAAAATATCCACTTTCGAGGCCGAGCCTTTGTCGTCGGTTGCGCCAACACCTTGAAGCAAAACTTCGCGAGTCGGTGCGCTGTAGGTGTATGTGAATCCAGGGTGACCCGCTTCGAGTGCATCCACGCCAGTTGCTTCACGACCGTTGACCACGACACAAATTGAATTTGGATCAACCGAAACTCCGTCTTTCAACTGAAATTGCGTTTTGACTTGAAGCTTCACCGCCGCCTGTTTACCAATCGCACTCAAGCCTTCATCGTAGTTGGCTTTACCGATATCGGCCGCCTGTCCACCGTTGAGTTTAATCATATCGACATAACCATAACCGACTTCTTTCTCAACGAAGTACTGCGGGAACGGTTCGCCCGCCGGTGGTGTTGTTGGAACAGTCGAAGGATCTGTGTAGAGCACGCCCGAAATCAATAGTGGACGTGCTTCTTTCGTTGCCGATCCTTTGATAGCCATCATTTCACGAAGTTTAGTGTAAACAGTTTCATCGGTCACGGTAGGATGGCCCTGTGCATCTTTGCAGTAGAAACGATTGGCAACGATCTCCGGGTTCTTCACTTCGGCGTCAGTCTGTAAGCCCCAATCCTCAGGCTTCACATTATTGTAGGTGCCCGTGTAGCGATCTGGATCAAGATTGTTTGGTTTAACGCCCGCAGGATAATTGACATCGCGTGAGCAAATATCGTTTTCATCCGAGATAAAAATGACAGCAAGTGCTGCATCTTCACGGAAAAAACCCTGCAATCGGTTTTTTGATAGGAGCGGTTCTTGAATCGCGAGGTTCAGCGAATAAATGCCGAGCTCTCCACCATCTGACGGTTTGTCGATCGGCATTTTTGTGAGCTTGCGTTCAAGAACTGCGGTCAGTGCGCTGGTTGATCGGAAGTCGCTGCCTTTCAGTACAACCGGCTCGCCAGGATTTGCGTAGAGTTTACCGCCCAGACCACTCGAAGGCTTTTTCACATTGTCATAACTCTTATCAGAGTGAGCTGGAAGGACTGCAAAACGGTAATCAGTGTTGTCTGGAAGTGCGGCTACGAATTTTGAAACACTCTTCGCGATTTGATCACGAGTGTCTGACAGTGATGGCGAACTATCTGCTACAAATAGGATGTCGAGCTTTTTACGAGCAAGACCGGGCTGCGAAAATTCGCCGCGCTCGCAACGAGCACAAACCAAATCAGGTGGAAGTGCTTTTGTTGCATCGTATTTGTCGATGCAAAGATTTTTTCGCGCAGGCATCGCACCTGAATTCCCGCCTGCACCAGTCGCATCACTATTTCGATTGGTTGCCGCGTCGGTGTTGGGAAGGTTGTTCACGCCCGTCATTGACGTGCCCGCTGGTTGCGCCGCCTCTTGAATGGTCGCATCGTGAAAGTCCATTGAGCCATGTGCCTCTGGAAGAGTCCCTACTGTCGTGTTCTGAGAGCCTGGCCCATCGTCAACGCCGGAGCCGCCGCGGGTGCCGTAATGGGCTCCGCACGCTGCGAGAACGCTCACACTCAGGAGTGCTGCAACTGACGACTGAATCAGAGAATGAATCAGAGAATGACTCAGACTTGATGTCTGATGATTCTTCTGGGCATTTCTCTGGCTTATTTTCTGACTATTTTTCTGGCTCGGTTTTTGGCTTCTCATAAACGTTCCTCCGCCTGGCCGGTGGGCCCTGGCTTTACACCACCGGAATGTACTGCAAGAGGTGTGCACGAAAAACTGCCGAGAGCAGCGCCGTTTTTGAGCTGCGCTTTGCTTCAAATCAACTGGAGGGCGAAGCGGCAAAAGGAGGGTTAGAGTTTAATCACCTAAGATCTGGGTAGGCTCCAAAATTGGTCTCCGCCCTGAAAGAAGGTAAAAACTAGCAAATGTGGCAAGCGGTGTCGCAGGTATGTTGCCAGTGATGTTGCAAATGGTGTTGCAAGTGATGTTGCAGCTGTTGATACCCAGCTGAAATCCCAACCGACGGGCTTGAACATTCGCACTGAAAAATCGTAGGGCAAACCGTGGAGCAAATCGTGGAGCAAATCGTGGAGCATCAGAAGAATATGCCGATACCAACGTTAAAGAGCTCTGTGTGCTGATGCGTGGTGCCCAGGCCAAGATCTGTAAGACCGAAGCCAAATGTCAACTGAGCCCAGTAATTGAGATCTTCAGGATTCTGCGCGATCAATAGGTAATCTGTGCCGATTGTCAGCAGGCTATCAAGGGAATTCATTTTGAACGAAGTATCCGACTGGTCAGCAGACGTGCCCGAGAGCGCATATTTTTTGCTCACTAAGAATGACTCCACCAAGCCGGCCTTTAAATGCCATTCCGATTCTTCAGAAACATGAAGCGCATGCTTGTACAGGATCGGGATGCCGACGTAATTGAATGTGTACTTCGCTGCGACCGAGCCTGCCGATTGATTGGTGCCGGCCTGATAGT
>JAYVND010000709.1:0-3038 GCA_043758635.1 Bdellovibrionales bacterium | reverse complement strand
TTAAAAGCTTATGTGGCAATAATTTCGCAATTGTTTTCATCAGTTCATCAATTTTCAGTTTTTCGAGATAAGCGTCAAAGCCCGCCTGAGTTCCTTCTTCCCGTGCAGTCACCGAAAACTTTGTCGTAAGTGCAATCAGTGGAATTTTCGCGTATTTTGCATCGCTGCGAATGGCGCTCGCAAGCTGCAAACCATTCATCTTTGGCATTTCGATATCGGTGAGAATAAAGTCAAACTTCGTCGCAGACGAATTGAGCAAAGTGTCCAGCGCCTCTTGCCCATTGATTGCGCATGTAACTAGAAAGCCTGCTTTTTCAAGTGAAGCACGGATGTGTTTTCGGAAGAATGCGGTGTCTTCCGCAAAAAGCACAGAGATACCTTTTCCCGATAAAACAGGCATTCGATCTTGAGGTGCCGTCGACTCGTTGCCCGCTCCAAGTTTCGTCGCTATTTTTTCAAGAATCTGCATCACGTCGACAACGACGATGATCTCATCTTCGGTAACAATATTCCCGAAAACCCCTGGATGGTCGATCACCCCCTCATCCATTTCAGATGTGGTTTTCAAGACGTCGAGTATTTCGTCGACTTGCAAACCGTAAAGGCGATCATTTTTTTTCATCACAATCACCGAGAGCATCGTGTGATCAGACGGTGCGGTATGCCCTGCCGACTCAACTGACACGATCGGAGAGAGTTGCAGATGCTCGTTCATCGAAATAACCGGCAAAGCAATGTCTCGGTAGCGAACGACACGCTGACTTCCCGAATATTCAATGTCTTTTGAATTGAATTCCTCTAAACGGTGCACCAGATTTAATGGCACCGCATGCCGAGTGGGCGAATTCAATCTGAAGAGTAAGAACTCTTGATCTTCACTGTTGACGGCTGTCGGGTCCGAGGCCCCAAAAGCATTTTTCTCGCCGTCCACCAGATGGAACAAACTCTCGGCTTGGGCCAAGCCCATCACATCGAGAATCAACGCAACCGATCCGTCCCCTAAAACAGTTGCACCTGAATAAACGGCAAGCGACTTGAGAAAACCGGTAAGTGGTTTCACGACGACTTCGGCCGTGTCTTGAACTTCATCAACGATCAAACCAAACATCTGAGTTTCAACGTTGAGCACAACGATGTTGGTGACCGTCGACTCAACGTAATTCTCTGGTCGTTTCATATTTAAAACTTCGTCGAGAGAAACGAGCGGTAACAGATTTCCACGCAGGCGGTAAACTGGTTTCCCTTGTAAGAACTCAATCGCGTTGGTGCTTGATCCTTTTTCGACACGGACGAGTTCTACAAGTTTTACCTGGGGAATCGCAAAGAGATCTGCTCCACTTCGCACGATCATCGCTGGAACGATGGCGAGGGTAAGTGGGATCTTAAGTCTTATTTTCATGCCGCGACCGAGCGTGCTCTGCACTTCGACCATGCCGCCAATTGCTTCGATATTTGTTTTAACGACATCCATCCCAACACCACGGCCAGAAACGTTTGTCACTGCGGCGGCGGTAGAGAAGCCTGCCGCAAAAATCAAGTTGAATGCATCGCGGTCTGAAAGGCCTTGGCCTTTTTCAGATGAAAGCTGGCCATTCTCGACCGCTCGTGCGATCAGTTTGTCGCGATTCAAACCTCGACCGTCGTCTGAGATCTCAATCACAACCTGCCCGCCCTCGTGAAATGAACGAACGGTGACTGTTCCGTGTTCGGTTTTGCCGGCGGCCCGACGATCTTCGATGGTTTCAATCCCGTGGTCGCAAGAATTGCGCACGATGTGCATGATCGGATCTTTGACCGCTTCAAGCAAAGTTTTATCAACTTCTGTTTCAGAACCCGACAAAACGAGTTCAATCTTTTTACCAAGGTCTTTGGCCAGATCGCGTACGACGCGGTGAAATTTTGAAAGCACGTTTGCAATCGGTTGCATGCGAGTCTTCATCACCTCGCCTTGGATTTCGCTTGTCACGACATCAAGACGCTGGCTTAAATTTAGAAATTCGAGATTGTCGGTCTTGTTAGCGTATTGAAGGACTTGGTTACGCACCAAAACCATCTCGCCCATCAACGTCATGAGTTTATCGAGAAGAGAGACTGGCACGCGGATCGTGCTCGCGGAATCTACCTCACCATGCGAACCGCCTGCATTGACGACCGAAGTATCTGGGGTTTTTTCTACTGCATTCGATGTTGCCATAACACTCACCTTCTGATCAAAGACACTCACCGCAACTGCCGCGGCCTGAATACTCGCTGCTGGAACGACAGGACTAGTAACAATGGGAGGAGAGACTTGGTGAACTGTCGGCACTGGTACTGGTACTCTTACTGGCGGAGGAACGCCTTGGACAGGTGCAGCCGCTGCGGGCGCGCCCCGCATCGCTGATGCTGATTCCATGACGCGCGAAATGTTGAAGTTCAAATGCGCCGGCACGGTTTCACGCGGAATTCCCAACACTGGACCCAGAAGCTCAAGGGCCGTGTCGAGAAGTTGTGGCGTAACAGTTTCGAGTTCAGATTGATAATCGTGTTCGTCTTTCGCTTTAAGCGATTCAACCATTTTCTCAACAAGCGCAAGTGCGACATAGAGGGCTTCAATTTGGTTGAGCGAGGGTTTTCGCTGAAGGCAACGAACGGGATCAAGACTTGCTTCCATGGCGTGCGAGAGTGTGCCCACCATTTTAAATCCAAAGAGTTGTGATGCGCCCTTGACCGTATGGATGTCACGATAGATCGCATCGAGTTGCTCGCCTGTGAATTTGTCGTGCTCAATAGCACGCAGCAAATCACCGACTCTCGCCAGGATCTCTTCACATTCAGCAAAATATTCGCCCAACGCGGCTTCAAGTTCCGGATCCACCATTTAATTTCGTTCTCCCACGCCAAAGGTTTCGTAATATCTGAGGAATTTCTAAAGGCGAGAAATGCGAATTGGACCGATGTGACGATCATTTAATTGGTTTTAGTTTATTCTGTCGCGCTGACGTCAAAAGGCAGTTGAGGACTTGGTGAATTCGTAGCTGAGTGAAGCGAAATGAAAC
>JAYVND010000708.1:0-3047 GCA_043758635.1 Bdellovibrionales bacterium | reverse complement strand
TCTCAATTTGATGCACGAATTGGCAACCCGTTTGGACTGTCACAATTGAAGATGCAATCAACTGGCCGTATTCGGCCTTGATCCAGTCGTCGTTTCATCTTGAGAATGCAAATATATCCTCAGGCTTTTACTCGAGTAATCGCGAGTTATCGATTCGAGGCCGGATCCGAATGAACGGAGGATGTGACGACGTGCTGATCATCAGGCTAATGAGTCTTCACTTTGATTGGAGAACGGGTGGAGAACGGGTGGATCTTTGAACCAGCAGATCGCGGCCGGAAGGCCAAGTGCCTGCCGGCGTAAACGAAAAGGATTTTTAGATGCTGCGCGGTCGCTTAGTTTAACACGCAGCTAGTTTCGAGACCTGCATCACGGCCGCCGTCTGAGGTAAGGGTATTGTTCGCGCTATCGTAAGCAATTTTCGGGAGATCTTCGCGAGTCCCCGAGGCGGTTTTAACGTTACCGGTGATTTTAAAAAGTGAACCGGAAATGGAGACCTGAGCGGGCTCTCTTCCAACTAAGACGGCTTCCTGCCCACCCTGAACAATGGCGTATGAGATTAGGACGGATGAAGATGTCAGCTCCTCAAGTGTGGTCTTTACTTGCAGGCCGAAATCATCTGCCTGCCTCACACAAACAATTTTAGGCGATGCAAAAGCAAAGCTTGGAATAACGGCAATCATCGTTATGAACGAACTCGCGCAAAAGATAACCTTTTTCATAATTCTTTCCTCTTCTCGTCTTTGGCACTTCAGTACCTAGAAGGCAGTTTCTGATGGTCATTCATATCGTTTACACATCCTCTTTTCATGATTGTTAGTGCGATTGAAATTAATTCCCAGCTTTTCCTGGCGGCCTAAACTGTGCCACTTGATAACGTTCGCGCGGGGGACGAAAGTCGTCTGCATGTTTAAAGCAGATGGCGAGACTCGATTTGTCACAATGAATTGGGTTGCCGTTGTTGCCGATTATTTTTCAAAGACATTTCAACCGGCTCCAGAAAAGATCTATGAAATCGAGAAAATGACTGGCGGTCATTGGATAAAGCTTAGATCACTCGCCGGATACGATACTAAATGTATCGATCAACTTAAAAGATTCGTGGCTGAAGCGAAGTCTCTTAGGGGAGAGCGCTTGATCGTTGTCGATCTGCAGGGCAACGGTGGCGGACCCTCTGCGCGGGGCTGAATGCGAGTCTTCGGAAGCTATGTGGGCAGATCTTCTCGGTGCACTCAATCGCAGGAAGACTGGGACATTTGCAAAGTTACACGAACTTTCAGAACCAAAATCCAATAAGAAGCGTTCGGCTTATCGCGGCGCAGTCGTTGAGTTAACGGATTTCGATGACCTCAGATCAGGGTAAGCCTTTCTTGAGGAGTTGAAGTTGATGCCAAACGTAAAAAGGGCGGGCATCGCTAGGCCCTAAGTTAGTATCCTTGCACCTATTCGCACATATTCGTGTACCCTTAGATATGTGAGACTTAGTGAGTGGTCCGCTGCGGATACAAAGTTGATTTTTACGGCGATCCATTTCATCTAAAGAATTTTACTTTTCGGAAGGCGGCTATGCTCAAACACAGTGGCAAATGGCTTGGGATCTCAATGGCAGTCGTTTTACCGCTCGCCTCCATATTGGCCTTTCAAAATTGTGGGTCTGGTTTTGCTGCCATGACGTCCGTCGGGAGCAGCGTCGGTGGTTCGGGTGCAGTCGAGCAGCCTGCTGACCTTAAGAATTTGGCACCGGTGACTTCAGGTGAATTCTTTTCCTCTCAAGCGACTCAACTTGCGCCGATAGGCAAAGCCGTCTTTCTGCGTGGCTTCGGCGGCCAGTCGAACTTATCTGTGTCGGTAACTGGCCTAGCCCCTAGCACTGCGTATTCGGTTCGAGCGCATCTGCAGTCTTGCTCGAAAGGAGCGGGCCCCGAATTCTCGGTGGATGGCTCCTCTATCGTAGGTGCGGCGAATGGCATCCGATCAACTCTCAAGACTGACGCTACCGGGGCAGCAAATGCCACGGCCAAATTACAAGGAGTGACTGGCACGGGCGCCACGTCGATCGTGATCCACGGACCGCTCAATGACGAAAATGTCGCCTGCGCTGACCTCTCGCCGACTGGTCAATCACCCGGCCAAAATATCGAACCGAGTTCTGTCTTGGGCGGCGCAGTAAACTACTTTAATTTTTCATCTCACCCGACGGGCCCGATTGGTTTTGCCGCATTATCACATCTGGGAGTTGGTAAATGGAATCTTCATTATGCGATTCCCTACGTCATCGATAACGGCGGAAGTAACACGACCTTTGCTCTCGTTGCTCAGCCTGACATCGTGAGTTGTGCAGAAAGGGCTGCGGAGATGTACGACGCTAAGCCTATTCAACGGCCTCTCCCACAGTCGTCGCCTTCGTTTACAGTTTCGAACGGCGCAGCTGCGTACGGCTCGATTCATTTTCAAAGTGACCCGATGTTGAATTACGTCTCGCTTGTGGTGACGACATCCCCTGGAAATCAACTCTTCGCCTGTGAGGACTTTAAAGGCACTAACATATTTATTCCAGTAGGACCTGAAGTTGGTGGCGTGGGCGGTAAATTTATTCCATTTATCGCGAGCTATACGATTCAAGGGACAGCGACGATGTCGCGAAAGTCTGATTTTTCAACTGAGTTCAAAATTGCAATTCACCTCCGACCAGCGCTATCGGCAGTGCCTAATTTTCCTACGACGCTGATGGCACACTTACACAACAAACCATGTAGGGACGGAGCTGGCGGACACTATCTGGTGGACCCCGCTTTGCCGAGCGGCCAACTCAACGAAGTTTGGTTTACGCTATCCCCAAATACCCAACATGATGCCGAACAATCTCTCACGCTACCGTTGCCAATGCGCGCAGACGCACTGTCCATTGTTATTCACGATCCGGAGACAGGGTCAAAGGCAACCTGCGCTGATCTCTTGTAAACAAGATCGACCCCTCGAGGCTTAGGTTCCACACCCGCTTTGTGAGTCGAGCCGATATTAAAAAGCACACAAATTCATCTAGTGGA
>JAYVND010000707.1:0-3050 GCA_043758635.1 Bdellovibrionales bacterium | reverse complement strand
TCCATTCGAATGCCCATTTGTTCCTTTGATAAGTGAACCGCGAGCTCTGACGCGGTGGTAAGCCACGCCAATTCCGCCTGCGAACTTCGAGAGGAGTGCGATGTCCGTGTATTTTTGGTAAATTGCGCTCAGGTCATCCTCTGGAGAATCTAAAAGGTAGCAGCTCGACATCTGTGGGCGAAGTGTGCCCGAATTGAAAAGCGTTGGAGTTGAACACATGTAATCTAGTTTAGAGAGTAGCTCGTAGAGCTCGATCGCCTCTTCGCCCGTAGTCGCGAGACCGCATGCCACCCGCATAAAGAAGTATTGTGGTGTCTCGAACACGTCGCGCGATTTAGGATCTTTCAGCAAATAACGGTCGTAGATCGTGCGGAGGCCAAAGTATTCAAACAGCGAATTGCGGCTCGGATTGATGGCTGCTTCTAACTTTTCGCGATTCTTGCGAACAAAGATCGCGACATCTTCGGAGAGAACGCCGACTTTGAAACCAAATTCGATCGACTCCATAAAATTACGCACGCCGAGAGTTACAACTTCCTCATCAACGTAAGTCGAGAGCAGACGAGCTGCTAGCTGCGAGTATTGCGGCTCTTCGCCGATCAAAAGCGACGCAGTCTGCACGCAGAGATCATCAAGTTCGTTAGTGGTGGCACCGTCGTAGAGACCGCTGATCGCGCGGATCGCCACACGATGTGGATCGATGTCGTTGAGCCCTCCGCAAAGACGTTGAACGCGGTCAACGATCTTTAAGACGTTGACGGGTTCCAGACGGCCGTCACGTTTCTTCACCCGCATCTGCGGAATTCCGGCGCTAACGCCGGATGGAATTCCAGCGCTTGCGCCGGATGGAATTCCCGCGCTTGCGCCGGATGGAATTCCCGCGCTTGCGCCTGCATTCATGCCACTGCTTGCAGGAGGAGCCGGGGCCGGGTCATTGGCACTCAAAAATGTATTCACGGATGCTACTTGATTCATTCCAGCACTCGCAGGAGCGACAGGCGCGCCTCCTGTAGCCGAGCTAAAATTGTGGCCAGAAACATTTGAGTTATTCGTATTAGTCATATCCATATGATCGCTCCCGGGATCACTCCCACGACTGCAGCTTGATCAAAAGCGACAATCATTTTTAAACTTCTTCTGAAAAAAACCGAGCGAAAGCTTCTTAAAGAGCGTTCGTCGACCGTCAACTCAACTCAATTCATGACCAGCGCGCTATCGTGAAGGGACTGGAACCTAGATCTTGCGCTCGCCATCAAGCAAGTTTATTACTGCCTTTGCCTAAGCTTTGATCAGTCATCGATCGAGCATAACTGGCATTGAAATCATAAGTGCTTCATCCGTGCACAGGCGCGGGTTCTACATTGTTTTTGCCATGCCACATCAGCGCCTAACATCAGCAGAGAAGCGGCTGACATTAGCAAAAAAGTGCCTGACATCAGCAAAGAAGCGCCTGACATCAGCAAAGAAGCGCCACGCCGCATGAAATGGTTGCTGCCAACTGATCCTACGCGATAGGTTGCCGGTCACATTCCACACTGAATGATCAAAACAATTTAAGTTTACTCCGGTTGACATACGACAGTTCTGGAAAATGAGTGGGGCATTAAAGCAAATCCACTCAGGACTCGCCAGTCGGCCATCGTCACCCATCACTTTACGGTATCAGCTTCACCACCAAAATCGTCTCGAGCAACATCGCTATGGCTCAAGCTATTCGCCTGGCTGTCGCATTCTACTCTTACGACTCTCGGCCCTCCGGTTTGGCTGAATCTATCGCTTAGGCAAGACGCTATTCGGGTGAAAATTTTCTGTCAAACCGGATTTCAGAATCGGTCACGAAATTTCCAAACGATTCCTCGATCGTCAATTTGCAGTCGCTCGCGTGCTAGTGACAAGTTTAACAACGCCCTCCGTTAGTCGGGCCGAATTGCTAACGATTACGAAACTTGCTGCTGTTTTCCCTCGAGAGAGTTGCTGCTCAACGGAGCTCAGCGTGCTCAATAATTTGGCGCAACATGGAGTGAGACTTGTTCAAAATGCCGTGACCTTAAACTGGCTGGACCCTTGCGTTAGCTGCAAAATTCATTTTGTCACGCTCAAGAAGTAAGCACCGACGGCCAATGCTTTCAAAAAATGTGTCAGGTCTGATTTTGAGTGGCGCGCCATTCGCAACTCGCGTCCTTCATCCCGGGAGAGATGACTCAAACTGAGAATTTAATAGGGCTGACTTATTATATCCGATTCAAAGACTTAATGGCTTCGACTCATGGACACCGCGAATAGCCCGTCAAAGGCCCGATGGAGATCTGCCAAAGGGTCGATAGAGGCCGATAGAGGCCGACAGAGGATCGATCGAGCCCCGATTGAGGCCTGATCGAGGATTGTGCTGAAAGCCCGAAATCCAAAACTTCACACCCGTCTTTGTTGAGTTCCACGCCCTCCAGGCCGATGAGCTTTATGATGAACGAAGCAATGATGGTCCGCTCAAATACTGATAACGCTCGACTGAGACTAAATGAATGGGCGAAACACGGGCAGCTTTTTGTTCTGATGGATCCCTATTTTGAACTTCCAGATGTCACCGAAAAAAAGGTCTTAGAAACCAAAGACACGGACCCAGTATTTTTCGAAGTCATTGCGTGGGATCAAGTCACGTACGATCCTCCTTACTTGGCAAAAATTGATACGACAACGCTCGACTGGTTATTGAATTCTCTCTCGACCGAGAGGTGGGGTGTGTTTATCGTCTCCGACGCGGGCCTCGATACGCTCGTAAGCCACTATCAAAAATTTGTGATTGCGCGTGGACCCGATCAAAATCCTTACTTTTTGCGATTTCACGACGCCTCAGTACTGGAAGTTTTAATGCGCACATGGGAGCCCAAAGAGAAGGCCGTCTTTTTTGGACCATCCATTGCTTTTGGTTTACCAGATCTCGACACGATGGAAATTCAAATTGATGCCAATCCGTTTGGCGCCCAACCTCGAAAATTGCCCTTGCCAGAGGACTGTCTGATTCAGTTGCGCCATCAGCAACTGAATCAGTGCAC
>JAYVND010000706.1:0-9493 GCA_043758635.1 Bdellovibrionales bacterium | reverse complement strand
AAATTGACAACTCTCGGCTACTGCTCGCTCGCAAAATGGGAAAATAATAAGCCACAAGATATCAGCCACGTTGCTGGTACCGAGCCACTCAAGTGTTTTGGAACTAACCTCAAAGACGTGACTCAGTTTGGCGTAGTTCAAGTGACTGGTCCTTCTGACAGCAAAGTTTATTACAGCAAATTTGTGACTGACCGTGCAGCTCGCCCAACTGAAGCTGACGCTTCTGCAACTGCAGTTGTTTACACTCGCCCGTAATTATCAGAGTCCTCTGTTTTCGATTCTCATTAAATTGAGATTCAATTAGAACGTGATAAAAGAAAAAGGCGGCACTCGTAAGAGTGTCGCCTTTTTTGTTTTTGAGAATCGCGATGGGCGATTAGGAAGTCGTCTCGTTCATCTCAAAGATTGGAGCTGGAGCTCCTCTCGTTTCACGCTGCGGAGGCCGCTGCAGAGTCTTTTGGTTTCTTACCGCCTCTTGGCGTCTGCCGCTTCATTGTCTTGCCTACTTTTTCCTCGAGAGCCATGGCGAGAACTTCGTCCAAATGCTCAACAAAGATAAAGTTCAATTGCTTGCGGAACTCCTCAGGAATCTCAGCAACATCCTTTGCGTTCTGGAACGGGCAGATCACTGTTTTCATACCGTGTTGCAATGCTGCAAGGGCCTTCTCTTTGATTCCCCCGATTGGAAGCACGCGGCCTTGGAGTGTCACTTCACCCGTCATGGCAACATCAGCGCGAACTGGTGTGTCAGTCATGAGAGAGATCAGTGCTGTTGCCAAGCCTATACCAGCCGAAGGACCATCTTTGGGAATCGCACCAGCTGGCATGTGAATGTGAACCTGATGGTTTTCGCACCAGTCGTCTGGGATACCGAAGTCTTTGGCGTTTGCACGAGCATAGCTCATTGCCGCCGAAGCAGACTCCTTCATAACGTCGCCCATCATTCCGGTGAGCGTGAGGCCGCCTTTACCTTTCATCTTAATAGCTTCGATGTAGAGGACCTCGCCACCTGCTTGAGTCCAAGCAAGTCCTGTGACTAAACCAACTGTGTTTTCTTTATTCTTCTCTTCGCGCATGAAGCGTGGTGCACCTAAAAGCTCTGCCACCTTTTCAGCCGTTACGAGAATTTTCTCTTTATTACCCATAACTTTAAGTTTTGCGATCTTGCGGCAAACCGAACCGACTTCGCGCTCAAGATTACGAAGTCCCGCTTCACGAGTGTAACCCGCGATCAAGTACTTCAAGCCTTCGTCCGTCCATTCCATCTCCGTTGAGTCGACACCGTTACCGGTCATCTGGCGCTCGGTGATGTGTTTTTTCGTGATCAGAAGCTTGTCGTTCTCTGTGTAACCAGAGATTTGGATGAGCTCCATACGATCGCGAAGGGCTGCAGGAATGTTTTCGACCACGTTCGCCGTTGCAATAAACAAAGCGTTTGAAAGATCGAAGTCCACGTTCAAGTAATTGTCACGGAACGAACTATTTTGTTCTGGATCCAAAACTTCGAGCATCGCTGCTGACGGATCTCCGCGGAAATCGCTACCCAATTTGTCGATCTCATCGAGAACGATAACGGGGTTGTTCGTTTTGATCTGTTTCAAAGCTTGGATAATTTTTCCGGGCATCGCACCGACGTATGTGCGGCGGTGGCCACGAATCTCGGCTTCATCTTTCACTCCGCCGAGCGCGATACGGAAGTATTCGCGACCCATCGAGCGAGCGATCGATTTCCCGAGCGATGTCTTACCGACGCCCGGAGGTCCCGTGAAGCATAGGATTGGCCCCTTCATATCTTTTGGCTTGAGCTTGCGCACAGCCAAGAATTCAAGGACGCGATCTTTTGCTTTTGCGAGATCATAATGATCTTCATCCAAGATCGTTTGTGCACGTGTGAGGTCAAGGTTATCAATAGTAGACTTGTTCCATGGAAGATCGACCATCCAGTCAAGGTACGTGCGAACCATCGATGCCTCTGAAGCGTCTGGGTGCATGCGCTCCAAGCGGCCAAGCTGCTTCAGCGCCTCTGTGAGGACCGCTTCTGGCATGCCCGCGCCTGTGACCTTCTCGCGAAGGTCTTCAAGCTCTTCGCCTTTTTGATCTTGGTCACCAAGCTCATTCTTTATAGCGCGCATTTGCTCGCGCAAAAAGTACTCGCGTTGGCTCTTGGACATTTCGTCTTTTGCCGTATTGCGAATGCGAGCTTGCATCTGAAGAACTTCAAGTTCGTTGGCAAGAATCTCGTTCACGAGTTGAAGACGTTGTTTGTGATTTGCAGTTTCCAAAACACGCTGAGCGTCTGAAACCTTAAGTCCCAAGTTGCTTGCAATGAGGTCAGCAAATCGACCTGGATCTTTAACTTCATCAAGAATCAACAAGATGTCTGGCGACGGTAAGCGACCAAGAGCGATGACTTTTTCAAGTTGCTCTCGAGCGTTACGAATCATGGCTTCGTATTCGATCTCGCTCCCCGATGGGTCAGCGTCAGCGATTTTTTCAACCTGTACTTCGAAGTTGGGCGAGGCCTTCGAGTATTTTTTAATGCGGCCTTTCGATTCACCTTGGATAAGGATCTTCACGCGACCGTCCGCAAGCTTACGCATGCGCATGATGCGTGCGATTGTGCCTGTTTGGTAAATCGTTTCTTCGGTCGGATTCTCTTCAGTGATTTCTTTTTGCGAGGCCAAGAAGATCAAGCGATTCTTTGCAAGCGCTTCTTCGACCGAGCGGATAGAAGCTTCACGGCCCACATATAACGGCAAGATCATGTACGGAAACACCACAATGTCACGAACTGGGAGCATCGGAAGTGTTTCGAAAGAATCAGTTGCTTTGTCGTCAAATACCATGTGGCCCCTCCGCTTATGCGGGATAAATTGCTCGCGTGAATCACTGACATCAAACTGATCGGATTGCTGGGAGGAACCTTAACGGCGAGGTGCGGTGAAAAGGTCTGGAAATAGAGGTGTTTTGATCTGTGATTTCAAGAACACAGCGAAGGGCTAAGAGGCTGAAAGCCTAGCTAGATGAGCTTTTAAGAACAAAATCGCTCGAAAATGAGAACGTTGGTCGAGAAAAGTTAGGCCTCGGTCTGGGCTAAATACTCTTGGTCTATTTCGTTGATTCGTGGAATTCGATTTGGAAAAACTTCGGGGTGGTGGCCGCGATATTTTAGTTCAAAAGCTGATTGAAAATACGAAAAAGGGAAACCTTGCGGCTTCCCTTTTATGCGACCACTGAGCAGCACAAACCAGTATTATGCAAAGACTCGTTCTTTGCTCTCTTGTTCTTCTTTGCACGAGATGCAAAGTGTGGCGACAGGGCGTGCTTTCAAGCGATTGATCGAGAGAGTTTCTTCACACTGTTCGCAAAGGCCGAAAGTTCCCTCTTCAATTTTTCCAAGTGCTCGATCGATCTTTTGCAAGAGCTGCGTCTGACGCTCTTGAAGTCGAAGACTCAATGAAAGATTGAGCTCGGAAACTGCGAGATCACCTTCATCACCCTGGCGATTGGAAGTCCCGATCATGTCGTCGCTTTTAAGAACATCAGACTTGTTGTTCAAAAGTTCAGAGCGCTGCTGGATCAAGATGCTCTTGAAGTTTTTGAGTTCGATCGGTGTCATTGCCGAGTCTTGCTCGTCGATGTAATAAGACGGTGTTGCGGTCGCGACAAATTTTTCGGTGCGCATTTAGTCCTCCTAGGACCCGTTATTGAGGTTCTTTCACGACCATGCTTATTTATTAAGCATGGTCCCCTCTGTGAAAGAACCTATTTTGCAACAGGTTTTGTAAGCTTCTAGAGAAGGGTGGTGCTCTTTGCAACGAAAATTTGCACATGCTCAAGAGTTCCGCATTGCTGTAATGAGGCAGGATTTCGAGTTTTTAGAAGTTGAAACATTCCATCATGCATCATTTTCAGACCGGTGCATTCAACGCGAACTCGAGTTTTCTGAGCCCTTCATTGAAGCAAACTGCGGAAGCCGTCTAGGAATCTGTCACGATTTGTTTCAGATTCCGATTGCCGCCCATCGGCATCATTCCAGCATTTTGTGTCCGATTTTTTGCAAAATCAGAGTTCGATACCGGAGTTCGAAATCAAACTTAGCGCGCGAACTTCTTGCGAAACGCTTCTCTGAGTTCGGCACCTTCAATGCTGAGCCTGGTCCAAGGGAGTGCCATCAATCGATCTTTCTCAATCGACTCCTCAGTCTCTTCGCAAACTCCATAGCGGCCGCTCTCTATTCGCGCAAGCGCCAACTCGATTTCGAGAATGCTCTCTCGAAGACGGTTTTGGCTCGAAAGAAAATCATTTTCGGCAATCAAGCTCATGGTCTGGTCGGCCTCATCGCCGCCCGATTTATCGAGTGTTGCAAATTCAGCGCGTGAATTTCGGACGCGGTTGAGAAGCTCAGCCTTCGATTGTAAGAGTCGACGGCGGCACTCCTGAATGAATGTTGATGATAACTGGCGCATAACTTCCCCCTTCCTCAATTTACATCGGCCCTGTTTGGCAAATGGTGAGTTAAAGACGGAAGACTAGGTCGAAGCGGTTAAGTCCGACCCATTATATGTTTTGATGATTTGTATCAGAGAAAAATTTGGCTTACTGCTGAATAGACTCAAAAGGAGCGACCTTCGCGTCCTTCACCATGAGTGTCGTGACCGGACGAATAAATTCGCGGTCCGCATTGACCGACATCAAACCAATCGCACCCTGAAAATTTTGGAGCGAAGCCAAGCGGTGCTGAAGACCAATGCGATTCGTTTCACCTGCAGCCACAGTTTGACGCAAGATTAAAGCCGAGTCGTAAGCTTGGAGCTCGGTGAGTCCAGGCTCATCATCGAATGTCGCTTTGAAATTGGTAAAAAAGTCAGAGCTCAGAAATTTCGGATCTGTGCTGAGAAATCCGTCGACGAAAACTGCATTCTCTACAAACTTCTGCCCACGAGAGATGAGTGAAGGAGTGTCCCACAAGTTCGTTCCAAGCAAACGCACATTGTTTACGTCATTGTAAGCGAGCATCGGCGCGATCTGACCGATTGCACGCACGCTATCGGGGATAAATAGAGCATCGAAGTCCACAACGGGCGAGACGATCTCCTCAACCGAAGGCGCTGAGTTACGAACCGAACGTTTAGGATTCTTGTCTTGAAAGGCCTTGAGTTTCAGGCGGTATTCTTCGCCGCGATCTTCAAGATAATACGTTCCAGTGAGGCGTTGCACGTGGCCACGGAAGTCAGTTTCTTTGGAGTCGTAAGGCTGAGCCGCAGTGATGTTTCCGCCGTGGGCTTTGACTTCGTCCCAGAAGAAATTCGTGTATTCAACGCCGTAAGGATCGTTCGGGTACATGATGGCGAAGTTCTTCATTCCGAGCTTGCCCATAGCCACTTCGACAAGGTTTTTGACCTGCATTTGGCTCGTGAGCGCGTTTCTAAAAATAAAATCTCCGCTTTGCGTGACGCCGGCTTTTTGCGACATCACGATCATCGGTACGCCAATTTCTTGAGCCTTAGCGGCTTCGGCATTAGCCGTTTTGCTCAACAATCCGCCGATAATGGCAATGACGTTGTCTTCGTTGATGAGCCTTTCAACCCCACGTCGGCCAGTGTCGGGATTGCCCTCACTGTCGACGACCGCTAAGCGAAAGCTCGAGCGATTTTTTCCGTACACGCCGAGTCCCAACTGAATGCCGCGAAGCGCACGATAACCAGCAGCCGCTTGTTTGCCCGAGAGAGGCAAGACGACGCCGATGGTCTTTAAATCAACTTTGTTGCGTGAATCAATCTGGTTGATCAAAGAATTTGAGCGATCCGCGAGCTCACTTCCCGGTGCGAGTGTCGCGGCGTCGGTGAAGAGGGCGCGCGCTTGCGAATACTCACGTTGTTCGGCCGACAGGAGAGCGAGGCGAAATTTAGCGGGAGCGCGAAGAAATCCAAAGCGCTCTTCATTTGCAACTGTGCGGAGCTCGTCGCCGGTGACCTTTGTTTCGACCAACTCTTGTGCGCGCGATCGGTAGCGTTCGCGCTCTACTGGCTGGGGATGCGTGTTCGAAAGAGAAACGTAGCTCTCGATTGCGTCGAGTGTGCGCCCTTCGGCTACAAAAATATCAGAGCGAATCATCGAGACTTGAAGCTTTTCTTCATCGGTCATATTTGGACGATCCACCGCTTGCGCGAGCATTTTTTCTGCATCTTGCGCGCGTCCCAATTTTACCAGGGCACGGGCACTGCGAATCAGAGCTTCGGTTTCAAGTCCAACTTGAACGGGGCTTTTGATCACCGCATCGAAGTCGGCAACCGCTTCGCTGTATTGCTGGCTTTGCAGATGCAGGCTGCCCATCGCGAAGCGAGCTTCGACCGCCTCTTCTGCTTCAGGGTGCAAGGTCGCGATTTTCTTTAAGCGTGGCATGGCTCGCTTCGTGTCGCCCGCATCGGCAAGGGCCTTTGCATTTCGGTACTCTTGCTGAAGCTGAGGCGATGATTTCGCAACAGGCTTTTTGGGCACTCCAGCCGGAGTGCTCGCACATGAGCAAAACACGGTTGAGGCCATGACCAATGTCGAAAGACATCTTGAAAGTTGGATCGACGCGCGTGTTGTGTTCATCGGAGACCTTCCCAGCTGCTCGCCTATCATTTTTTAGCTTTGAGGATTCTGTCCACTTTCTCTTGATAAGCTTTGATCAATGGACTGTTTTTTGAAGCCGAGCTGAGCTTTATGATCCACTCACGCTGCTCCTCGGTCAATTCGCGAGGCACATCAATCACAACTCTGACCAACATATCTCCGACAGCCGAGGTCGCGCTGCCGCTCGATACAGAAGCAAAACCTTTACCTTTGAGGCGGAAAACCTGTCCAGAAGGAGTTCCGGGGGGAACTTTGAGCGAAGCTTTGCCAGTTAGCGTGGGTACGTCCACCGTTGCGCCGAGTGTTGCATCTGCAAACCCAATCGGGACATCAATATGTACGTCGTTTTCGACTCTTTTAAAGAGCGAGTGATCTTGAATGTTCACGATGACGTAAAGATCGCCTATAGCTCCGGCACTGCGGGCTGAATCGCCTTCGCCGCGAAGCTTAAGGCGCTGACCATTCTTAACGCCGGCTGGAACGGTGATCGAAAGGCGCGCGTTGTCTTCTTTTCCGCCGCGCTGACGAATGAAGCTAATCATCTTTTCGCAGCCGGTGGCCGCTTCTTCAAAAGAGATGTTCAATGTGTAACGAAGGTCGGCGCCACGAGTGTTGTTGTTCGCGCGACGTGAGCCAGCTGGACCTGGGCCTCCTGGGCCCGCACCGGGGCCTCCTGGGCCACCCGGTCGACCGCGAAACAAGTCACTGAAAATGTCGCCGAAGATATCTTGAAAGTTTTCAGGATTGCCTTGGGCGCCCGGTCCACCAGGGCCTCCTCCTTGGAAGCCACCAAAACCCTCAAAAGGATTTTGGCCAGGGCGGAATCCGCCGCCACCGCCCCCTCCTTGCGAACCAAAGTGTCCAAACTGATCGTAAGTTTGTTTTTTCTGAGCGTCTGAGAGAGTTTCGTATGCCTCATTGGCTTCTTTGAATTTCTCTTCAGCTTTTTTGTCACCCGGATTTTTATCTGGGTGAAATTGCATCGCCATCTTGCGGAAGGCCTTTTTGATCTCATCGGAAGTAGCGGAGCGAGTCACTCCTAAAACATCGTAATAATCTCTTTTGGCCATAAACTAAATCCTTTTATTGGCGCACTCCACATCAGAGTCGGAACAGCACCTCGGCAAAACGGAAAAACTTCAACCTAGAAATAGAAACGGGGACTCAACGAATGTCGGCGGTTCAGGACTCGGCAGTGGAGATACCGAAGAGTTCGCGATCGAATTAATTCGATTTTGGTTTTGCAACCACGACTTGACCATGTCGAATCACGCGATCGTGAAGCTTATAAGGCTTTTTGAAAACACGAGTGACATGGCCCTCAGCAATTTCGCTGCTTTCTTCACTGCTCAGTGCCTCATGCACGGCCGGATCAAATGCCTTTCCATGCGAAGGTATTTCTTCGATTCCGTGGCGACCCAGAACCGAGCGAAGTTCGCTTGCGGTCATGTCGATGCCTTTGCGAAATGTCTGCATGGTTTCAGGATTCAAATCTGTCGAAAGTGCGGTTTCAAATACATCGAGAATGTTCAAGAGATCCACAACCAGGCGCTCGGCGCCGTACTTGCGTAAATCCGAACGCTCTTTGATTGTTTGGCGTTTAAAATTATCAAACTCTGCCCGAAGATAGAGATACTCATTTTTAAATTTTTCAACCTCAGCTTTTAGACTGCTCACAACATCGGCTGATACGGGCGCTTCTCCAGCTGTCGGTTCGGCGATGTCGAGTGTGATCTCGCCTTCGCTATCGCTCAAGCGTTGCGGGCCACCATTGATGTCGTCTCCGGAGTGAAAGCCGGTGCCGTCTTTAGATTTTTCCGACTCATGGGTCGTGTCATTTGCCGTCATATAAATTCCTTCGAGAGGGTCTGCTCAATCTGCATCAAAACGTATGAGTGCCATATCATTATGTGTTCAGAAAAAGGTCTGTCAATGCGTGGAGTCGTTCAAATTCGCACGAGAAAAGCGCAGGCGGGTCAGGCTGATCAAGACAGAAGGAGAAAAGAGGAGCAAGCAAGGACTTTCATGCCGATCCACCGTTGCGGCGGATAGCTCAATATCTAGGATTGAAAATCACCCTTCAGAAATGTGAGCTTTTCGAATGCAATGTCGGCCACGAGGCGGCCCTTTAGTGTGAATGCGAAACCATCGCTGGTCGGCTGCAACAGTCCTTCATCGACAAGCCTATGAAGACGATCAAGGAGCTGCTCAAGCGCTTCCTTCCCAAATCTTAGACGCGCGGCATTCATCGACATTCCACGGACAAAACGCAGCGATGTATGACAGAAATCCGTGAGCGATTCGTTCTCTTTCAAAACTTCGATTTGATCGGGAGGCAAACTTGTCATGAAACCAAAGGCCTTTGCCGAGCAATGGATCTCAGAGATCTGGCTCACGTATTTAGTAAGACCAGGCGGATTCCAAAAACGAAATCCATACGGAGCTTTTTTGCACCAATCCTCGCGAGCTTCGCGTGGAAAGTAGCTATGAGCGCTGACTCCAAGACCCCAGTAAGGTTGATCAGTCCAATAGAGAGTGTTGTGTCGCGATTCTGCGCCAGGTCTTGCGAAGTTTGAAACCTCATATTTTTCGATGCCGGCTCGTGAGAGTTCGCTTTCGATGAGGTCAAACATTTCTACCTGTTCGGCTTCAACAGCTCGGCCTTTTGCCATCGGATGATTCTCGGGAACCGTGAGGCAATAGGCACTCAAATGCGAGGGATTGAATGCGAGGGCCGTTCGCACATCGGCGCGAACTTCGGCTGCAGTTTGCGTTGGCAGCGCAAACAGAAGGTCGAAAGAGTAATTTGCGCCACTTGCCTTCAACAGCTCGAGTGTTGCGACGGTCTCGTGCGAGGAGTGTTTTCTCCCTG
>JAYVND010000705.1:0-3058 GCA_043758635.1 Bdellovibrionales bacterium | reverse complement strand
TCGCCTACGACACATCAACTCATTTCATTTGCAAAGATTTCTTTATGGACGACGACAAAGTGAGCTGGATGTTTCCAAAAATGATTGGCAACTACCTTGAAGTCGTGCCGCTTTCGATTCGCACACGCAACCCAGCTGTGATTCCCGAACTTCGGTATCACTTGACCAAAGGTGGTGGACTCGCCTGCACGGTTGAAGTGACATTTAAAGCTGTCAGCACCGGCTACAATCTTTTGGTAGAGGCCGACTTTAACAAAGTTTATGACCGCTTTGAAGCGGCGGCTCATGCCGAGAGTTTCTGGTGGGAGGCCGATGTGCACACGATGATCGAAAAGCTTCGCCAAGAGCATATCATCAACATCCGTTCGCTCGAAGACACCTCGATTGCGCAGACCGAGCTCGACAAAAAGATACTCGCGGCAAGTGATGAGATCGTGAAAGCAATCACGACCGCAATGTTCAACTCTGCCTTGAAGCTTCCAAATGGAGGGCTCGTCGGCCGAGGTCGCCCGTTCAGCCTGCGAGTCGACTATGAACATTCTGAAGAGCATTCGCATGCGCGCTTTGAGTTGAATTCGAGCAAGGTGCTGACCAAGAGTTCTCAAATCAGCATTCGACTATCTACCAATTAATCTTAGGAGTTCACATGACGCTTTCGAATTTCAATACGCGAGTTATCTGCCGATTATTCGTAGGCACCGGAATATTTTTTTCGACGACCGCCTTTGCTTCGACATTCTTACAAATGTCGGCACCAGGAGTGACTCAGAATCTTCCGAGCTTGAATGGTTATAAACTCATTGGTCGTCTGCCACTATTTGAATCTGTTCATCCGATTCAATGGTTTGTGCCTTTTGCTTTTTCGCAGACTCTTTCTTGTTCACCACTAGGAACTCCTAAGCGCTCATGTGAACTCAGAATCATGAATTTCTTTAGCCCCTCAGAACTCAGCGGGCTCGCTAAGTTTTCATCGAGCGGATCATCCGGAGCCGCGGCTGTTACTCCTCTCAATTCGAGAGTGGTCAGTGAGATTGCAGAATCGTTTGTACTTGATCCGCTGAGTTCGCAAATTCAATTCAGTCAGTCCACGCTGCAAACTCTCGTGTTATCGCAAAACGTGCCCTATGCCGTTATTTCATACCGAGGACCAGCGGATGACATTCGAATGCTCGAAAAAAAATTTGAAAGAGAAGGGCTCGGGAAGTTTATCTCAAACGTTATTTTGAATTCTGAAAACGTCAATAGCTACCTTAGTATTGTGAATGTCGATCTACTGATCTCGGAACTAGCCACGTTACGCGACCATTTGTTTTCAGAAGATGAACTGAATTCAGCCTTGGAGCACCTCAGTCAGTTGGCGCAGATCGAAAGTCAAAAAGTTTCCCTCAATGAATCGCAGACGTTGATCAAATGGGCTCTTCGCCGACGCCTCTTTGTCGTAGACGACGATGCAAATTACCACCTCTCCGATATTGCGCTGACGAAACTTGAAAGCCCGATCGAGTTGATAAATGAAACAAGCGGGGTGAGACAAGTGAGTTGCTCTGCCGAAATTGAATTGAAATCTGACGTCCCGCCACACGTTGCGTGTGGCAGAAAGTAAAAAATGAAAAATCTCAAATTGTGCCTCATGATTTGCTTCTTTTCAATGAGCAGTCTTTTCTGCTTGAGCGCATGTGACGAGAAGCGAGCGCCAAATTCACCACCGAACCCTGCACCTCAAACAAAGGTAAGAAAACCCAAAGAGGTGACCCCGCGAATTTGCCGGAGTGAAAATTTCAATGCGGCAGTTCAAAACTGTCTCTCGAGCGCGTCGCCCGAAAAAATTGAAAATCTCACAGATGCAATTCACTCGTGGGGAAGATCCGAAGACGGAACTTGGCTCGATTTATTTTTGGATTTTCCGTCGTTTCGAGAACGCCTCGGAATTCTACCAAATGACGCAAACTGTTTGCGTCATTATCTTTGTGGGGAACATATAAAGTGAAAAATTTTACAGCACTCGCGTCCATTATTGCTCTCAATTTATTTGTGCCGAGGCTCGCGAACGCCGCCGTCAACCTTGATCAGCAGGTGAATGTCAGCAATCGAGAGATCCTGTTCAAATCAGCAGACGAATCAAACGTGGTTTACATGATGCCTAATGCGCTCAATCGCCTTTCGGACATTCGCTCGACCGTCGATGGACGACATTTAATGGTCCACTTTTCTGTTGGAATTCTCGATGCCGAAATTCGGCATATCGGGATGTTACTTAACCATGGGGCAAGTTCGGTGACACCGATTCGCCCGGCCCTCGTCCGCGCACTCTCGGCCGAACTTGTGATGGGAACCGATATCCAGGCGAAATACCGGGCGCATGTGATTGTAGCTGGAGATATTAACAACCTGGCTGGTCCCACTGATTATGTTTTGGAGCTCGATCGATATGCGGGTGGCACACTCCGGTTGGTCGATCAACTTTTTGGAAAGTCCGGCGCCGACAACGTTGCCTCTTTGAGAATTAAATTCAGCGCGGTTGCGATTGGAAAGCCGTATGTGGGCACAACGGTCATTCCTATTTTTGTTGGTACCAAACCAATCGAATTGGCAGACGGCGTCCTGGGCCTTGCCATTGGTGCATTATCTAGCACGGTCACCGTTTCTAGTGCGCAAGGCAAGGGGCCTGTACCGCTCGACATCAGAAAGCCGAGCGGACTTGTTGTACAGCGAAATGTGGAGACTCATTGCGCAGATCAATCCACTGTCGGCGTGATCTGCCTCGAGGAATAACGCTTTAAAATTTACGAAATTGTGACCGTGAAAAATCAGAGGTGAGGCGTGATGCACAATGCAGCTCCTCTCAATCGACAAGAAATTTTGAATTGTAGTGAGCCCTGACGAATTGGTGGCAAATAGCCGAGCCACCTTAGAAAAATACGATGATTGATCCGTCGACTGATGCTAGTTCACGTTAAGCGATGAAGCACAGTCTCATTTGAGGTTGGTATATCGCAGCCGACCTTGAAGGTCGATCACGAGGACAACAATGACAGATGCTCCGCGCGCACATATGGAC
>JAYVND010000704.1:0-3062 GCA_043758635.1 Bdellovibrionales bacterium | reverse complement strand
ACCGTGAAGTGGTCCTTTGAGTGCCGAAATTGCCGACACCATCGCCGAGTACACATCAGACAACGACGAAGCCGTCACTCGCGCAGCAAACGCCGAGCAGTTCAATTCGTGATCAGCATGGAGGATTAAACAGATGTCGAACTGGCGAACCATTTCTGGATCGGCTACTTTGCCATTCAACATGTTAAAGAAGTTCCAAGCAACCGACTTCGCCGGATTTGGCGCGATGAGCGGCTGTGCTTTGCGAATGCGCTCGAACGCGCAAACGAGCGTCGACATCTTCGCGGTGAGGCGAATCGCTTTACGCATTACGGCCTCTTTGGAATCGTCTTGCGCTTCATTATCGTAGAGAGCCGACATGCTAACGGCCGAGCGGAGCCAAGCCATCGGATGTACATCTTTTGTCGGAAGAGTTTTAAGTGACTCGATCAACTTTGGATCAAGCGCCATCACTGAGCCGATCTCTTTGTGGAGAGCCTCGAGTTCAGTTTTGCTTGGAAGACGATTGCTCCAAAGCAAGAACACCGTTTCTTCGAATGTCGAGTGGGCAGCCAAATCTTCGATCGTGTAACCACGATACGTGAGAGTGGAGTCCACAATAAAAGAAATTGCGGTAGAACATGCTACGACACCTTCAAGACCTTTATCAAGGGCGCCTTCGTAAATCGGAGCTGCTTCTGCCATGGCTTATCCTTTCGAAAAAAAACCGGTCATTAATGTAACTAAAATGTAACTAAATTCCAACAGCACTCGTAGCGCCAAACGAGATATTCGAGCCTTCACTCAAACTCAGTCGCCGAACCATTCGAATCACTAAAATTCCTAGTGTGACTCGCGACGCACGCTTGAATCTTCGCTCCAACATCCCATGCGCTGCCATCCAAAACACGTAATCATATCTAACGATTCGCAACGTTTGGCAATGCTTCAAACATCGTAAACCAAAAGCGAGAACGTGTCTTAGGAAACCCAATCATCTACATCGGAACGAGACCGAAGGCGCCCCTCACGTGGCGCATGATTTTCGTTCAAAGCATTCTCGCCGACTTTGCAGAGTACGACGACCGATGGCAAATGTCTTTTCGGCTAACTTTTGGCAAGCTTAATGACGCGATCTTTGACTTCGGTGACGACAACCGTCAGATCGTTGGGTAGTTCTACATCCTGGGCGAATCGGTCGACCTGAAAAAAGATTTCGTTGCGTAGGTCGTGCACTCCCAGGCGTGGAGCAGCGAGGATCGCTTTGTAAAGTCGATCTTCACCAAACATTTCGCCCTTCAGGTTTTTGGCTTTCACAATGCCTTCTGAGCATAAAATGATGCGATCGCGCGGCCCGAGTGCAATAGTTGACGCCGTGAGTTCCGAACGAAAGTCTTGGTTGAAAGGTTCCGCATCCCACTCGAGCCTTTGGAGCTTTTGCGTCGCGTAACTGAACAATAGAGCAATCACTCTACCCGCTCCGCTGTAAGTCAAATCAAAACTCCGACGATCGATGACCGCGTAAAAAACATTGGCTTGATCCGAATTTTGGACCGTCGGGACCAACTCTTTCGCCATCATTTGCAAAATCTTATCGGGCGGAGTGCCCTTGCGAGCTTCTAGCTGCCCGGTCATTTTCAAAAGCACACTCAAAAAAAGTGCAGACATCGAGTAGCCCGACGACCCCGCGAGCACGATACCAAAACGAAACTTATCTTCGTGTTCAAAAATATCGAAGTAGTCTCCACCAGATATCGCGCTCGGCACAAATTTCGTGCTAAATTCAAAGCCCGGAATATTAGGAAATTCGGTTGGCACCAACGACTTTTGAATATGGCTCGCCATTTTCAGTTCCTGGCCTATCTGTCGAATGAATCTCTCCAGCTGTTGATTGGCTTTGCCCAATTCATCACGGAAGACCGCGAGATCGCGTTCGCGATCACTCAACTCCGTCTCAAGTTCTTGAATACGATTTTGCAGTTTGCCGACCAATTTAGAATCTGGAGATGCGTCTTTATCGCTCATTTCAAAATGGTCAGCTCGACGGAAGTGACTGTCAATCACAACTCACCGCGACGAAGGTCAGGTCCCCCTTGCCACCCATCATGGCATCCACTATCGCTCAAGCCTTGATGGACTTAATTTACGGCGCCGGGCCAAAAACAGATTGCCTCGAACTCTCCCAAAGTGGCGCTTTGCGCGAACTGAGAGAGATGAGCCGCCTGAGTTATGAGTTGGATCCATCGGTGCCCACCGAATGGATGATTAAACGCGTCCAGTTCTTCGCCTACGAACTAGAGGCCTCAATCGATGACTCCTTCACCGAACATCGAAAGCTCTCAGCCCTGAACGTCTTCTTTTTTCAGAAAAAGAAATTTCAAGTGGTCGCCGATCCGATGCTCGGTTCTGAGCCTTGGTCTTCATTTGTTTTGAGTCATGTGCTCACAGCCCGTGCCGGCTCTCCGACGGTGATTGCGCTTCTTTATTCGATTCTCGCCAAACACCTGAGCATTCCGCTTGAGTTGGTTGATCTGAAGCCGGCAAGCTATTTGCGTTGGGTCGACAGCGGACGTGCACGATATATTGATATCACTCGAGGCGGCGCAGCTTGCTCGACCGACGAATTACTCGAAGTTTTACACGCGCGATTTCAAAGCGATTCGCTGATCAGTGCAAATTTGCTGGAGTCGTACTCACCAGAAACTTATTTGGTGGAATATGTACTCGAACTTCGAGCGTCACTTCGCCTCTACGGCGATCCAGAGAAGCTCCTTTATTTGCAAAATTTCTTAATCTCGCTTCAGCCAAACAATTTTAATTTACTTGGGGAACGCGCGGTGCTGCACCGCCAGATTGGGAATTTCAAGAGTGCCCTTCTCGATCTCAAGCGCTATTTTTCATTTTTTGAGCGCGAACGCGCACCCGAAGATTTGGTTGAACTGCACGACGACCTCGTAGAGATGCTCGAGCGCCCGCTCGACGTTTGAATCGAGAGGAGCTACGGAATACCATCAACGTCTTATCCCGAGTCGAACCAAATTAACTCGAGTTTTTACATTTTACTATAGCGCAGTCCGCCCGGG
>JAYVND010000703.1:0-9514 GCA_043758635.1 Bdellovibrionales bacterium | reverse complement strand
AGCCAGGCTATTGGTGCTGCATCAGATGGTGATACGATTCAAATTGGAGCCGGAAATTACTATGACTGCATGTACATCACCAAAAACAATTTGACGGTAACGGGTGATGGATCGCTTCCTTCTATCAGCGGAAAGGTTTGCGGCGGAAAAGGGATTATCGTGACGGCAGAGCAAAATATCTTAATTCGCAATCTCGAGCAGCACGGTGCGAGCGAAAACGAAAATTATGCTGGCTTACGGCACGATACAGCGGGTTTCAACCTGACGTTGGATTCAGTTTATATCCACGACAACGATGACGGGTTGCTCTCAAGCAGCGAGGGCGACACTGTGACGATTCAAAACAACAGTCGTTTTGTTAATAACGGAATGAATGCCGCATCAGGATACGGACATAATCTTTATATCAATCACGCAGGGGTCTTCTCATTTCTGAATAGCAGCAGCATATCGGCAAGATTGGGTGGCCATGAAATTAAATCCCGTGCGGCAAAAGCTGTAATCGACAACAGCACTGTTGCCGGAATTTCTGGCGAAGACAGCCGCTGCATTGACGTCTCTGAAGGGGGACAGCTCATCATCACGAACAGCATTCTCGAAAAAGGCCCGAACTCGCTCAATGGAGATTTTAATGTCTATGCACCCGAGTGATCCCATAGCGACTGGAACAACTCCTTTACCATGACGGGCAATACCGTTATTGTGGATCGTGGCAACGGTCCCGTGGTCAGCTTCTTCGCTTCCCCTTCGGTTTCGATTTCACAAAATACATTTGTAGGACGAGATGCCATCTCGAATTTAGGCGATACCTCGAATAACACCAATTTTGCGAGTCGCGGCAGCGCGGCCTTGAGCGACTTTCCGTCGCTCGCAGCTCCGGGCGGCACGCCCACGCCTCTGAGCTCAGGCTCAACTTGGACAGACTGTGCCCCTGAGAATGGATACTGCCCGTTCTCCGGCACCGCGACGGTCCGTTACGGCGCCAATGGGTCTTACGCGAATGGCACTTTCACCGATGGCGTGAGTTGCTCGAATTCCATCTTCGGCGATCCTTTGCCTGGCACGGTCAAGCGATGCTCGGTTTCTAGTAGCAGCGGCAGTGCCGGAGCAGCGGTTGTTAGCATTCAAAATACTCACAGCGGACGTTGCATAGACGTACCGTCGGGTAGCAACACTCCCGGAACACAATTGCAACAGTATGATTGTGACAGCGCGAACGTAAATCAACTGTTCTCAGTATCAAAAAACGGCGACGGCTCTTACACTTTTAAAAATTCGGGCGTGGTCAATGTATAGATCTGAGCGGCGGCAACTCGTCAAACGGTACCCCGTTGACTGAGTACACTTGCGAAGCTGGGATAAGAACAAGGCCTACAAGTTGATCTCCTCTGGCGGAGCGTATGCACTTCAAATCTTGAGCACGGGAAACTGCGTTGACATCCCATATGCTGCCACAGGGAACGGAGTTTTACTTGCCGAGTACATGTGCAACTACACGGGCGCCTAAACTTTCAATATCATTGTCCGCCAGGGATCTCCCCCATAAATTGAAATGGCAAGAGGGCCGGCATCGCAAGTCCGAGTTAAGTTTGCAAGTCCCAGTTAAGTTCGTGCGTATTGGAAAAGTTTTTGGAACAGTTTTTGGATAAGTTCCTTGGATAAGTTCCTTGGATTAGTTCCTGAACAAAACAAAAATTGATTTAGCGCCTAAAAGTTCTGCAGGCGGTAAATGTTACTCCCCTCCCATCTCCCACTCAATTCCACTTCAGCCGCCAAAGGCAATCATTGTGCGGGGCACAAGCTTTGCTGCTCAACTATCACTTTGCCGGTTCTCAGGGAGCGCTCAAAGTGTGTGCGTTCCTTGTTTATTCTCGACCCGAAATCTGGAGACTCTCTCGAATGACATTTGTCCGCTCGCTTTCAAGCCTGATCTTAATTGCCGTTTTACCGGCACTTCTGCCAGGCGTTGCATTTACGGCCCCGGTCGTCTCGACTTGTATTGCAGCGCAAGCACAGCCGACTTCCGCAACTCAATCGCCACGATTTGAATATTTTCGCAAAGTTTTAGCAAAGGGCGAAAAAGCCAACATTCGCGAACTCCTGCAATTTTGGTCGCCCCAAAAACATCAGCTCATCTCACCCTCTGCCACTCTGATACAGTGCCAAGAAAAACCTTGGGGCGCACTCCGGTCCAATACTGTCGGTGACATCGCCCCCGATTGTCGGCCCGACGTGCTTTTCAGCTGGGGTTCGCTCGATAAATTGCGAAGTGTCGCCAACACATTGCTCGAGGGACATCGCTGGATTGGCAATCCAAATCCAGGAGGCCACTCAGGCATCTACGCGACCATTTCGCCTGCCGCCACATTCAACTACGGGCCGATTGCAATTCGTATTAAGTTAAAGAGTGGGACCGCATTTCGGAATTTGAATCAGGATGTACCACCCTCGATGGTGATGTACTCAGGTCTTCATATGAATGATTTTTTGATTGGCGACGCGCGTGTGATTGATAGCTGGAGCTTTGGAACATCGGATCATTACGACGAGCTCGTTGAAGATGTGTTGCGAATCGAAAGCGGAAACGGCGGGCAAGGTTATGCGCTCCGCCCGCCCGTTGGCGAAGGACTCAATCGGCTCTTCTCATTGATGATCACAGAGCGCGGACGCGCCGACGAAGCAAGCCTCAAGCTCGCCTTGCTGCAGATGCTGCAAATGGTCGTCAACGATCAAGGAAGAATTGTCTACCAACGCGGCTCATGCGCAACTGCCCAGGCCCATTTCGCCAAACGCTATTAGCCTCGAGCAAAAAGCTGATTGATCAAATTTAAGATGATGCCAAAATCGATGAGTCAGCTCAGGCAATAGAAGTTTCAGCTCACGGGTGCTGCTTTCGGCAAGCGCGCTTCGGCAAGCCTGTCGGGATGAAAGACGGGCAAGAGATGCAGATCGAGCTGAAACAAAATATTGTTCGCCTGCACGCCCTGCGCATCAAGCGTCGAAATCTCTAAGATCCAATTTTTCAGGGTCTGAATTTTCTCTCGCACGTCAGCGTAACGACGGCCATCAATTACGACAAACGCCGAGCTTCCCGTTCCTGGCTTAAAAGGATTGTCAAAAAATCGTTTTGTGCTTTCAAGGAAATCCTGTTGCAGTCGCCGCATCTCATCTGTTTTGTAATCAATGTTAGAGTAGGCCTTTTCAAATTTGCAACTGTAGAGCTTGCCATTTTTCTCAATCAATCTTTTATCAAGCAAGAGTGCAAGGCTTGCACGCACCGCTTCGCTCGTCATCTGACGACTCATCAGCAGCAATTCAATTTGCGCGAGAGTGGCTTGTGGCGAAAGGACTGAAATCGCCTGACAAGTCAGCATCGATTCAAAATTGAAAATGGTGAGTTCCGGAAAGCTGTCATTTCTCATGATCGGGCTCTTGATGCGCCGCAATTCCTGAAGTGCGGGGATCTCTGTTTTTGACTGACTTGCGACTGCTAAAAAAATCAAATGCTCGGCGTCGACGGGATAGATTTTAAACAAACGGATGAACTCCAACGCTCGCGCTACCGTCAGTGGTTTACGAAGCTTCATCACGTCGGGAATGTAGCTCATCGGCCACTCCAAAAATTTCGCAAGCTCGCGTTGGGAGAAATTTTTCGTGTTTTTGTTGAGCTCGCAGATCTCTTTGAAGTATTCGGCCGCAGACTTCGTCGCAAAGGTCGGAGGCAACTTCCATTTTTTCACTCGTGACTCCTGAGATCTAGAAAATCAACACTCGACCGCTCTCAGCGTGAGAGCGCAGTTTGCACTCGTTCAACGCGTCAGTTGCGTTGATGTATCACAATCACGCCGGATTGCCATTATGATGAAGAGATGGCTTGATCGAAAGGCCGTTTATAAACCGAATGCATTGGAGGCATTGTGCGGCAGTTTTTACTCATCTCATTTTCCTTGGTTTTTATTACGGGTTGCAGCTCAGCAGGTCAAAAAACCGCTTTCACAGAATCTGGTTCACGCGAGATCGCCTCGACTCCGCCAGTAGGTCCGTCAATTCGTTCATCGAGCATATCGAGCGCAGCTAACTCAAAAGCACGAAGCGCTCGCGTGGTCGCGCTGAACTGTCGAGCCGCGGCGAGAAAAGGATTCAAATCGCCATCCATCGCAGATCTCGAGACTGCAGCGGGCATTTGCCATCAAGTCACGGAAGCTGCCTGCATCTCGTATGTAAATCAAAATTCAGATGGAGCGGAAACAGGCGACGGCCGCCTGATTGCCAGTGTCTGCGAACTGCGCGCGGCATATGGGGCCAATAAGCAGGTAAGTGCCGATGGTAAAGCCTCTCCTAGATGCGAGACCGCACACCATTCTGGCACCATCTCAGGCACGCGATCAGATGTCGAAGATGCAGTTGCAACCTGCTTCTACGAAACTCAAGCGGCCTGCGTCCAAAAGGTCGCAACCCAATCAGACGGACCGGAGACGGGAGATGGGCGATGGATGGCGGCCTCGTGCGAGCTCTCTTCGGCGCTCGGAAGCTATTTAGAGGTTATGAAATAGATATTTTTGAGTGAGGATTGTGCGGCGGGTTTGGACAACACCTTCAACCGCAGCTGCTCTCGATCGATTTTTACTTTCGAGATTCGAAAAGGACCGCAGTTCTGAAAACTCATTAAGAGCACGGTTAAAGCCCCGAGCGCTGCACCAGTTCCAATTGCGCTGCGCCTGAACATGGTTGGATCTTGAGGCGGCATGATTCGTTTCATGGCAGATCCTTCGGTTGCGGTGACAAAGTAGCCGATCGCAGAAAGCGCGTCTCACGGGAGAAAGGCCGAAGCAAATCGTAAAGTTCGACTTTCAGTGATCGGCTACTCTGTGGATGAACTTAAGCACCAAGGCCGTCTCACAATGAGCCGGCCTTGGTGTTTTAATCAGTATTTCTATCTATGCTTTGCGATAACGCATGAGTGAAATTAGAGAAATGAGTGAGCGCAGTTCCTGCCCTAAGACTTTTTTGAATTCACTCGGGCCAGCACCTCTCGGAAGGATTCCTGCTTAGCATCTTTCTCGCCGCCTGTGCGCGAGCGCCGCCCATCGTTTCTCTCTTCGTCTCGAAGATGTTTTCGGTTGAAATCAAAATTTGAATTTTTTTGCATCTGTGTGCCGTAGCTGTCTAATCCGATTCGAATGTTGGTGGGCATAGAACCTCCTGACAATTTATTGGCCGCTTCCTAGTTTATTTCCGCCGCTGCTTCCCTGTTTCATCAGAGTCAATTTAGAACAATTTCGGAGCAATTTGAGCGTAGACATGGAGCGACTTTAGAATGCGCCACAGGTCGGCGAAAATGATGGCATTTGCGTCGTAAACATATCGAGTTTTGTTCATGTTTGGAGCTCGCATGCCATCGACTCTCGAAGCTCGATCATTGTCTCGCCTGCCTAGCCTTTGCCAACATCCTGCACTGGAAATCTTCACGTTCACCGAACATGCCTCCAAGGTGGACCATCCTGAGCTTGCAGCCACAAGGTTTGCCCAATTTGCGCCCACTCAAAAGCTCAAACTGAATTTAGTACATTTAAAGCAGTAAACGCAGTCGGCACGAACGCTGCACTCACAAGACCACAATTGCGCTTCTGCACCGGTCTTTGGCCGAGTTGCTTTTGTTCGCAAAAAACCTCAATCACTCAGCCTCATGCGGCGGATACGGTTTCTCCCGTAGAGTCATGGATTCAAAAGGAGTTCTCATATGCGCGTTCTTAACTCTCGGCTGACCGGCACGGTCTTCGCTCTTTGCCTCCCGCTCGTTGCCCCTTTAGTTGCGGAAGCACAAGCTGCTGTCGATCCGGGTTACCAAGGTTCATCCTACAATCAGGTCTTGGACGCTCTCGAGGGCCAGGGGTACGTTCCACAAACGAGCGAAGAAAAAGCAGAATACGCTGTTTATCGAAGCGGCGTTCTTCCGCAATACAAAGTAAATTATTTTTCTATGGGCGGAATGATCTTCCAACCTCTTTTCGGTCGTTCAAAAGTGACGCTTCGAGAACGCGCGGATGTCTATCCGTACTTTAAAAAGTTTGTCCACGCCAACGGCGTCTGTGTCGTCGGAAAATGGCAAATCAATCAACAAACTCCGTACTCAGGTTATTTTAAGACGGGAGCCCAAGCGCTGTTCGTCGGTCGTATTTCGGTTGCTTTGCAAGAAACCACTCGCGCCGGAAAACGCGGTTTCGGCTTTGCAGGCAAAATATTTCCGACGACTAACCCAAATCAAGTGGTACCAACCACCAACTTCTTCACTGTTGATGAACTGAGTGGGACACCTGCTCAAAAACTATTTGATGTGGCGCTTACGAACGAGCCACCATTGATTCCGGGCTGGGATTTGGCAGGCGATCTCGTAAAAATCGTTCCCGCTTTCCTCGCTGCAGATTCATCGCCTACTTTCCGTCCAGTCACACAGATTGCCCGCGCGGGTGCAAGCGGAACCGTCGTTGCGCCAATTTGGATGCGCCTTCGCCCGCAACCAGGGACAATTAAAAATTACCAAGCTGACTTCCGCAACGAGGTGATTCAAGGGATACAGCAAAACGGTAAACTTGTTTACTTGATCGAAACTTCGAGCACGACGAAAGATCGCACGGCGACCGTCGGCTGGAACCAAATTGGAACAATCACTATGGATCGCGCCATCGAGAGCTTCGGTTGCGATCGTCAACTTCATTTCTCACACCCACACGACGATAAAACGAACGTTCCAAAAACGGCTTCAAAGCCTGCTCAAAAAGCGGCAGGTGGAAAATGAAAAAATACATTTTGACTTCTGTTTTCACGTTGGTCGTGTCGCTTTCGACGGTGCTCAGTTCTACATCCGCGCATGCCGATCAGGAGAACTTTGACATCGTGCTGGCTAAAATTTCAAACACCAATTGGAAAGGTCGTTTTACAGCCAAAGCCAAAACTGGGCTGGGAAATTTGCCTCTCGTCACATGTGATGGCCCATTGATCGTTAAATTTTTCGCGGGAAATGACACCGATATTCCAAACGAGGCACCAACCGTCTCTTATCGACACGATGCAAATTTCAATCACAACCTGAATTTGCTCTGTGAAACAATTGGAAAGAAATTTAGCGAAGTTGACGTGGGCTCCTGCCCAAACTTTCCCATGAAGCTCAGCCCCGAAGAAGGCAAAATGGTTCCGTTCCGCACGCTCATTCCGCGAAACGGGGGCAATTCTGCGGTTGTCAGCTCGCCATCTTGCAACAAAGGAGTTGTGAGCCGTCAGGAACTAGGGCTCAAGCGCCTTGAATTGAGCCCAGATGGCCAGCAGCTTTTGATCACGATTGAACTGCGAACCAACCTATTGAACGCTGATCTGACCTATGATCTCAATCGCGCAAACTAGTTTTGGAAACTAATCGCGCAAATTAATCGTGGAAGTTAATCGCGCCAAATCTAGACCGAGCGGCAACAGTTGAATCGTTCGATTTCGATGAGAGCGAACATTATTTTGTCGAGATCAAATGAATTTCGCGAGCAAGCCCGTCTCAACGTAAGATAGCGGTCCTGCTATTGAACGGTGGACACGGGCCTATTTGTTTGCCAAACTTTTGACAAATGCCCGAAGACCGCGGGCTGATTTATTTGGCACGACCTCGCACATCGAGGCAAACGACAAAGGATTGTCGAAATGCATCACTCCTGCACCCGCTTCGCTTTTTTAAAACGAATCGCGAACTCAAAAATCGTTGTAAAACCGATCCTGCTCATTGCATCCGCAGCACTGCTGGCTCAAACTCTTCCGGCACAAGCCAACGTCGTTGGGATTGGTTCGCAAAACTTCAATCCAACTCCAGATGGCTTAGATTTTGTCACAGTTCAATCGGCCAAGACGCTAGAACCTGGAATCATCAATTTTGGTTTGTTCGTGAATAACGCGTGGAACACGCTTCCCTTCATCGATAGCGCGACTCAAAGCCGTGTGAAGCTCAACGACACGTTGCTCGGGCTCGATGTGAATTTAGGAATTGGCTTAACAAAAGATTGGGAAGTTGGATTCAGCCTTCCGGCGGTTCTCAATCAGACCATCCAGGATCAAGGCGATATCCACGGGCAGTTCACTCAAAACGGCAGCACCGAAGTTCGTGTCAATACGAAGTACCGTATCACGGGAAATCAAGACTGGGGACTTGCGGGAGTCGGCACGGTCAACTTTAACCGCGTGATTGACGATCCTTATTCGGGAAATGGAGCCGGCCCAGTTTACACATTGGAATTAGCAACGGATCGCACCCTCGGTCGATATATGTTAGGACTAAACATTGGCCGGCGTTTCCGCCAGCCTGGTTCGGCGATTGCGGGTGCCATTGTCCAGCCTCTTCGCGATCAATGGATCGCATCGATCGCCTTGAGCCGGTTCTTAGTCGACTACAACACAAAATTGATTGCCGAAATTTTTACGGCGTCCCCAGCACAAACCGCAGCACCCAATGAGACTCGCAATCAAACTTCAGCAGAGCTGTTACTTGGTGCGAAATATGATTGGACGACTCAGCTCGCACTTCATTTCGGCACCGGCACCGGAATCGTGAGAGGCGTCTCTTCACCTGACTGGCGCGTCTATGCTGGCCTCAATTATGCGATGGGGCCCATCTGGTCACGGCATGAAAAGGTCGCGCCGATCGAAGCCGATCTCGACATTCATGATCCAGAACCCGCTCCGAAAACTTACTCTGAACGAGCAAACATCATAGCAGAACCATCTCCGGCTACAAAACCGGTTGAAGCCTTCCGGATTGGAAATTTACTTTTTGAATTTAACTCGGCGCAAATGGCTGGTGGCTACGAGGACATGCTCGCACCACTAGTCGAGCGTCTAAAATCGCGTCCGTTCAAACATTTAAAAATTGAGGGTTACACAGACTCTGTTGGTCGCCGCGCTTACAACCTTGATTTGAGCCGTCGCCGGGCCGATTCCGTTCGGAAGTACTTGATCAACGTCGCGCATCTTGCAGCTCAAAAAATGGAAGCCGATGGGTTTGGGCCCGACAACCCAATCGAAAGCAACGCGAACTATCAGGGGCGCCAGGCCAACCGCCGCGTCGAATTTAAAATCGACCGTTAATCCTGTGTCACAATTTCAGCAATGGTCGGCACAGCGCCCTCTCTGTGCCTCGCGTTAAGAATTTTTGAGCGCCAATTAGATCTTTTAAAATAAAAAAAGCAGGAGCTTTAAAGCTACCTGCTCATTGCATTATTCAGCGACCCTACAGACCGAGATCACTCTCCGATCGATCTCATGCGATCGATCTCACCCGTTAACTTCGCTGGTCCAACCCTCTGGCCAAAATTTTTGCCAAACTCTCTGGCAGCGAGATTCCTTGCCAGCTCTCTCAAACCAATCTAGCGGAGTGCGTCTGCCATATTGCGTGCAACCCACTTTGTCGCGTACGGCACTGCCAAAGCTGCACCGGCTTCAAAAGCTTTGCGTCCTGGCTTTGTGCCGAGCAATGCCCATGCAA
>JAYVND010000702.1:0-3072 GCA_043758635.1 Bdellovibrionales bacterium | reverse complement strand
CGGCAGGTTATTTGCCAGAGCACACAGCAGAAGGTTACCGACTCGGCATTCAAAAAGGCGCAGATTTTATCGAGCCTGACCTCGTGATGACCAAAGATCATGTTCTGGTTGTTCGCCATGAGAATAATATTGCCGACACCACTGACGTGGCTCAGAAATTTCCAAATCGTTTAAAAACTAAAACAATTGATGGCAATATTATTAAGGGCTACTTCACCGAAGATTTTACTCTTAATGAGATCAAAACGCTTTTTGCAAATGAACGACTCGCTTCGCGCAGTCACACGCACGATGGCCTGTACCGCGTGGTGACGTTCGATGAAGTTTTGGATATTGCCGATGAAATGTCGAAGATTGTTGGCCGCAAAATTGGCGTTTACCCAGAAACCAAACATCCGACTTATTTCGAAAATATCGGACTTCCACTTGAACAAGCCGTGGCCGACACCTTGATAAAGCACAAGCGCACGGGTCCGAATGCGAAAATCTATTTACAGTCGTTTGAATTGGGAAGTCTCACGAAGCTTCAAAAACTCGTGGATGTTCCGCGAATCTTATTGATCGACGAGCCGACGGTCCACCCTGCTGACTTTGTAAAATCAGGTGATTCGCGCACCTACGGTGACTTAATAAAAGCGGATTCATTACTGAAGCTCAACAAGATCATCACGGGAATTGGGCCGTTGAAGGACTTGATTTTGTCGCAAAATATTTCGGGGCAGTTCAACCCGCCGACAAAATTGATCGAAAATGCCCATGCCGCTGGACTCTTGGTTCATCCCTACACCTTCCGCAGCGATGCCCCGTTTTTACCAACTGCCTATGCGGGGCAAAATGAACTCGAGTATCTTAAATTTTTTGAACTCGGCGTAGATGCCGTTTTCTCTGACTTTGCTGGCGATGCATTTGCGGCACGGACTCTATACTTAAATAATCACGGGCGATGATTTTTATCCTGCCGCTAGGCGGATACCTTATCAGCTGAGTTAGGCTACTTCTTCATCAAATGCCGTCCTCACCTAAGTGATGACAACGCCCGTTTCTGACGCTCGGCGGAACCCCTCAGCTTCCATTCAGGTCAGTTCGTTTTCACATAAGCATCATCTGGCAACTCAAACTCCGGTTGCATCTCCCGCCGCCCCCCCGCAAAATCTGTCTTCAATGGAAAAAATTGAAGAGTTCGAGTTAGTTCCAGGAGTAACCAAAGAGACCACTCGTTGGCTATTTATTGACTGTCAAACGACAGGGATGCGGCCGAGCTCGGGAGAGCTTCTAGAGATCGCCTGGTGCTGGCACGATGAGATTCCATCCGAGCTACTTCAAAAAATGCCCATTTTGCTGAAGAGTCGCCTGCTGCAAACCGAAGCACTCGAACTTCCGCGTCGCATTTCACAGATAACCGGAATTCAGAATCATGACCTCGCGACAGGATTTAATTCTATCGAAGTTCTGAGCGAGCTTCGCGGTGATGTTGCAAGGCTTGAAGCGGATGGTTCGCAGGTGATCTGCGTGATTCATCACTCACCGTTCGAAATTCCATTTCTCAAGATTTTTTTTGCACTCGATGGAGGAGAAATCCCATTTCGAATTTTAGACAGCTCAAAAATTGCGAAACGACTTTTGCCGCGACTTCCTAGCTGCAATTTGCGAGCGCTTGCTGGTCATTTTGGTCAACCGCTTCAAGATCTCAAGCGTGCGAGAGAACATGCTTCTGCCACCGCCGAGATCTGGCTGCAACTTTTGTCTGAACTCGAAGTTCTGCAGATTCGAAGTTTTGAATCAATCGAAATTTGGCTTAAGACAAAACCTTCGCGCAAAAAAGCTGAGCCAAAAAAGAGAGTGACATACGAATATTCCATCGGCAAAGAATTTCGCTTAGGACTTCCGACTGACCCGGGCATCTATCGCATGATCGCGGGTAACGGAAGAGTTCTGTACGTTGGAAAAGCCACGTCCCTTCGGAGTCGAGTGAACAGTTATTTTCGAGGCCAAAAAGGAAGAGATCCAAAAAAGCTTGAAATGCTTACTCAAGTGAAAAATATCGAGGTGACCAAAACCCGGGGTCCGCTCGAAGCCGCAGTGCTTGAAAATGAAGAAATCAAGCGGCACAACCCACCATATAACGTTAGTTTAAAGGTTGGATTTCGTTCGCTGCTTTTTTACGATCGTGAATTCAATACTTGCTCAAAAATTCACAGCGCAGAAAATTCATTTGGCCCATACCGCCCATATGATGGAGTGGACCGTCTCAAACTTTTAGCCGCTCATTGCTTAGGACGAGAGCTTGGCGAATTTCCAAATCTCTTTTTCGTGCCGACCCCAACCGAAGATCTACTGGCAGCGTTCGAAAATTTTTGCGTGTCATTTCGGTTTGGGTCAGAGCAATTTGCAAACTTTCGCTCCGTGCTGGCGTGGTCTTTTTGGCTTGCAAGACGCCTAGGAACATCGCTTGATGAAAAGGAAGAAGACGACGGAGTCGATGGCTTCCGCGATGAGGCTCCAGAAGTTGGTGAGGCCGAAACGCTTGAAGAACTCACTGAGCGATTTGCCCGACTTTTTTTAAGCGCGACGCGGGCTCATCGCCAGGTTTTCGAACTGAATCGATTGATAAACTGCCGAGTCCGGTGGACGGACCAAGCTGGTGAAATCGGTTCGTTGAAACTCACAAGTGGCCAGTACGATTTTGCTCGGACTGAATGCGAGCAATCGGTGGGTCAGCTCCCAGCAGATTCGAGTTTGCTGCATGATTTACGAACAAGAGCGATTCATCCGTGGCGTGCGAACGGAATATTGGTTCTCGACCGACTGAATGTTTTGCGAGCAGAATTACGAAAGCAAGCTTCAGTCAAAATCGAGCGCGACAACCGTGATATCATCGGCAATCGGAGCCTGCATAGCGAGCAAGTCGGATTGAACGAGCATCGCATCTAAAAAGCTGGCTGCTGAATGCTGATGCATCATCTGAGTTTGAATCATCATGTTGCTAAAGATTCGCTCGCTCAGCGGATTTCCCTGTGCATCTTCTCGTTCAGTGAGCCCGTCGGTTAACAGCACCAAGCGGCTCTGAATTGG
>JAYVND010000701.1:0-9537 GCA_043758635.1 Bdellovibrionales bacterium | reverse complement strand
TCCGGACCAAGCGCGCCAAATACTTCTCACGCAAATCAATAAGCTTTTGGCACTCGCCGGTTTTCATCAGCAGGGCGGGCGACTTTTTGAATCGCTGTATCGTGAAGTCACTCCGAAAGGTTTTGCGGGGCATCTTGATTTGCGCAGTTACTTGAGTGACACGTCTAAAAGTTATGCCGTAGCCGATCGAATTGCACTCGACTCGGGTTTCGATATAGGCACCCAGGTGCAGGGCCAAGGTGAGGACTCGATCAGTGCCGGACAACAAGCTGAGATGCTCATTGGACTGACGGCGTTCATGCGTTACTCACAGGATTGGAATTCAAACTCATTCGATTCACTTCTCGGCGGGGTAACGATCGATCGGTTTGTTAAAGAGCTTCCGCCAAATTCGGTTCATGAGAAATTATTCCCGAAAGATTTAATTTTTGCGGCGAGCCTCGGGGCGACCGCTGTCCTGCTTGAGCGCATTGCAAATGAAAACACGCCCGTCTTTTTGATCGGACTTAATCAGCAGACATTCTGGGCTAACTTGTTGGCAAGTGACACGGCTCCGAATTCGCCGTTGCCGGCGGCAACGTCAGGTCCTTCCACTGGTCCTTCCTCTGAATATTCATCGCCAGACTCAGGCGGCAGCAATCCTGATCATTTGACGCCTCGGGGGCCGGCCGCGATGGCGGCAATTGTATCGACAGATCTCGGTTCAAAAAAGTTAGTCCGCGGTGATTCGGTTCGCACGGAAGATGTGGCGCAAACAATTCTTGGTTTGTGTGATTTTTTGCAGGCGACCAACGACATTGCAAAAACGAAAAATGAGCTGCTGCTCTCTCGAGGTAAAAGTGGAAAAAATGCTGTCGACACGATCAATGAAGTGCGTGGACAGCTCAAGCTTTTAATTTTGGCATTTTCAAATTTTATCACTCACCAGATGCAGGCGAGTGATGGCGGAATTGGCGAGACTTTCAATCGAGCAAGCTTTGTTACAAGTCGAACTCCGCGTCGTTTGGTCGACCAGACGATTGCTATTCGTGCCCTGCTGGCAGCAGGCAACTTACTCGAAATGGATCTTTACCGATGGGCTGCGCTCGATTCGTATAGCTTTATGAATCGCCAACTCTACGATTCGAATGCTGGATTTTATGCGGCATCTGTTGGCGGGCAAGTGGAGACGGGTCAGCTTCCTGAGCTTCTTGAGGTATTACGAGCCGGCGAAGCATTGCGCCCTTTGATGGAGCCAAGAAGCCAGGAGCAGTGGGATCAGCTCGCCCGTCGCTGGTTCGACGCGCTTGATCGCTTCTAAAGCAGTTCGATAAAGATAGACGTCTTCAACAAGACGCGATTCAATTGAGATAAATCTTGAGAGGGAGCCCAAATGGATTCGAGTGGTTTTTCCAATATCCGCAAAGTTTTGATGGGCGTCGCAGTGAGTGTCGCATCGGTGATTTCCTCGTGCGCGTCGGCGACAAAATATGCTGAGCCGGCGGCGCCGGGCCAGTTGCCTCCTACCGGCCTCGATGCTGCTAAACCTGCCTTCTATCAGTTTACACCAGATGCAAGCGATGGCGGCAAAGCACCTCTTGCACAGTATGAAGGGCAAGTGGTTTTGGTCGTGAACACGGCTTCGAAATGCGGCTTCACTCCTCAATTTGATGGCCTCGAGGCACTTTACAAAAAGTATAAGGATCAGGGCCTAGTGGTGCTCGGATTTCCGAGCAACGATTTTGGGAGTCAAGACCCGGGTACGAATGCGGAAATTCATTCCTTCTGCAAACTTCGTTACGGCGTGACGTTCCCGCTCTTCGATAAGAACCCAGTTTCAGGCCCGCACACGCAGCCGCTGTTTAGATATTTGGTTGAGAATGGACCTGAGTCGGAACGTGGCCACGTGAATTGGAATTTCGAAAAATTCCTAATATCTCCTAAAGGGGAAGTGGTCGCCCATTTCCGCTCCACAGCGGAACCCATGGGTTCGAAAATTGAAGCAAAAGTGAGAGAACTTTTGCCACAAGTGACAAAGCCGCCAGCTCCACGTAAAAATTGATTCAGTGTTTTTGTGAGCATTCAGCTTCGAAATGTCACACGTAAGTTTGGGAGTCAGCATGTTCTAGAACCGCTGACTTTCGCCATTGGTGACGGGGAGTTCCTGGGTCTCCTCGGCCCATCGGGTTGTGGTAAATCAACTTTGTTGAGAATTATCGCTGGTCTAGATCGACCGACGAGCGGGACACTTACTTTTGATCACGACTTGATCGAACGTGGGCGGTGCTCTTTCGTTTTCCAAGAATCGCATCTTTTGCCGTGGCGAACCTCGCTTGAGAATGTGCGTCTCCCTCTTGAACTCACTCCAGGACCTCGTCCTAAAGATCTCAATCTGTTGGCTCTCGAGGAGCTCGCTCGTGTGGGATTGGGAGATACGGCGGAGCTTTACCCGCATGAGCTCTCGGGCGGCATGAAGATGCGGGTGAGTTTGGCAAGAGCCTTGGTCACGCGCCCTCGGCTTCTCTTGCTAGATGAGCCATTTGCGGCTCTTGATGAGCACACTCGGTATTCGCTACAGGAGGATTTGCGAGCACTCTGGCGCGAGCTCAGTATGACGGTCGTTTTTGTGACACATTCTCTGAGCGAAGCGGTGTTTCTCTCTGCACGCACGATTGTTCTATCTGCTCGCTCTGCGCGTGTGCTGAGTGATTCAAAGAGCCCGCTGGGAGATACGAGAGATTTTAAAGCCAGAACATCAATCGACTTCAACCAGGAGGTCTCCCGGTTGCATTCGATTATGGCGCTAACTATAGCACCTTCTAAGGGGAGCGATGAGTGAAGCACCACTGGCTTGAAAAGATTTTACCACCGCTTGTCCCGCTTTTTGTCGTGATCGCATTTTTAGAAATTGCCTTGCGTGAGAAGTGGATTGCCTCATTTTTGATTCCTGCGCCGTCGGAAGTTTTCCAATCGATGTTGGACGAGCGCGGTGAACTTTTCGGAGCGCTTCTAAACACGGCGGTGGCCTGCACCGGGGGATTATGCGCGAGTTTCGTTATCGGAACATTGATTGCGATTCTACTCGTCTCTTCAAAACTACTTCGTCGAGCGATTTATCCGTACGCGATTTTTTTTCAGACCGTACCGATCATCGCAATCGCTCCGCTCCTGGTGATCTGGTTTGGTTTCGGTCAACCCACGGTGATCGTTTCGGCATTTATTGTTTCAGTTTTTCCGGTGATTGCGAGCACGATTCTAGGCCTCGAGTCGACAGATCCCGCACTTGAAGATCTTTTTCAGCTCTATCGTGCAAGTCGCTGGGAGAGATTGTATAAATTAAAAATTCCCGCGGCACTTCCGCAGATTCTTTCGGGACTTAAAATTGCGGCGGGCCTGTCGGTGATTGGCGCGATCGTCGGTGAGTTCATCGCGGGTGGCGGCCTAGGCGAAGTCGTGGATGTCGCGCGCACGCAGCAACGAATTGACAAAGTATTTGCAGCTGTTCTTTTGTCGTCGGTATTAGGGCTTGCGATTGTTACGTTTGTCAATTTTCTCAGTTGGATTTTTCTGCGCAAGTGGCACGCTTCAGAACCTTAGGGCAAAGTTTGCGTGTGTTTTTTCGAGTGGCGGTCAGCGCGTAGTAGTTTGAAAGAAGGATTGTATGAGTCGTCATTTTTGTCTTGCATCGATAATTTTCATGCTTTCTGTTTGTGGATTCTCGCCAGGGAATGCAGCACCAGCGGTTGGAGCGGTTGGAGCGGTTCGAGCGGTTGCGGCAACAACGCCAGCAACATCGGCAGCGACCACTGAAGCGAAAGCGACAACTACGATCGCGCTGAACTGGAAGGCCGAGCCTCAATTCGGTGGCTTCTTTGCGGCAGAAGTAAGCGGTGCATTCAAAAAGCAAAATCTTGCGGTAACAATTCAAGCCGGTGGCGCTGGAACTCCGGTGATTCAAATGTTGGCCGCAGGCAAAGTGGATTTTGGAATCGTGAGTGCGGATGAGCTTGTCATGTCACGGGCGAACGGGAGTGACGTGGTTGCGGTGTTTGCGGTTTTTCAAACCAATCCCCAAGCGGTCATGGTGCACGAAGAGCGAGGATTCGCGAGGTGGCAAGATGTGTTCACCAATTCTGGAACTTTGGAGTGGCAAAAAGGTTTACCGTATGCGCAATTTCTTTTGCAGCAGCTGAAACTGCAGAAGCTCGAGACGTCAGTGGCGCTCGCCCCATACCTCGGAGGTATCGGAGGTTTTTTAGCCGATTCAAAAGTTTCGCAGCAATCATTTATCACATCAGAACCAATCGCCGCCGAGCACGCGGGCAAAAAAGTGAAGTCGTTTCTCATCGCCGATGCGGGATTTAATCCTTACACGACAGTTCTCGCTACACGTGAGTCGTTAGTTAGAAAGAACCATGCAATGGTGAAGAATATGGTCGCGGCTGTAAGGTCTGGATGGATGGAATATTTGAAAGATCCAAAAATCGCGAATTCCGTGATGGAAAAACTGAATCCAAGTATGGACGCGCGAACCTTCTCCGCTAGTGCTGCGGCTCAGAAGAAGCTGATTGAGACACCTGAGACGATCAGGAGTGGATTAGGTATTATGACCAATATGAGATGGGCAGAATTAACCCATCAACTCAAGTCTTTAGGCTTAACGCGAGACGAACCTCAAGCTGATCGCATGTTCTTCATTTTATAAATCATTGGGCAGTGGCATGATGGAGAGACGAGGTCACCAATTATGGCAACACGTGCTCCAGGTATTCTCAAAGGTAAGAAAATTCTAGTGGTCGATGACGAAATCGATCTTCGTGAAATCATCAGCGAAGATTTGGAACTGCTAGGTGCAGAGGTTTTCAACGCAGAGAATGGTCGAAGTGCTTTTGAGCTTGCGAAGGTCGTTCATCCAGATTTAATCGTGAGCGACGTGCGGATGCCCGGTGGCGATGGAATTGAACTTCTTAGTCGCGTGAAGGATCTCCCGCAAAAGCCTTCTCCCCATGTGTTTCTTATCACCGGCTTTGCTGACGTGAGCCCCGAAGAGGCAACGAGCATGGGAGCTCGTGGAATGCTCTCGAAGCCTTTCAATTTAAAGCAGCTCCGAGATTTAGTTTCAGAAACGCTCAGCGAAAAGCCTGTTGTTGAAGTGACTTGATCTGTGTTCTGTTAGTTGAATGTTTTTTGCGGTTTTTTCGTCCACATTTGGACTCTCCTTGATTCTTTTGAGGCTTTGGCCTGTACTCAGGCCTGTACTGCGCACCTCTCAAGTTGGGGTGCGGCAAGCGAATTATAACGGCGGATCTGCCGAAGCTGTCTCAAGACGAGAAACTATCTTAAATCAGAGAAATTTGAATTCAAAGACCTGCGATGAGGCTGGCAATCAAATTTCGCACATTCCGTCGCATCAGGCTTCTGGGTACGTCACCGGCATCGGGGGTCCCATGCCGTCGATGAGCACTGAAACGTTGACGCAAGATTTGGTCTCGCTGATTGTTCCTGCGCGCGATGAAGAAACGAACTTACCTCGCCTTTTAGAGTCGCTTCGTCCGGTCCAGCAGTGGATTGAATTATCAGGCTACTCAATGGAAGTCATTGTTGTCGATGACCAGTCGAAAGATCGCACTCGAGAGATTGTGCTTGAGTTTGCGAAGAGTTTTCCTAGGCTCCATCTTCGACTGATCGACGGAGTGCAAAAGCCGGATGACTGGACAGGAAAAAATTGGGCCTGCCACCAGGGGTACCTCGTTTCAAATGGTAAATTGATTTCATTTACAGATGCCGATACCGAGCATATGGCAGCTGGGTGGGAGGTCGCGCTCCGCCGTATGAAGGATGAGAGAATCGATCTATTGTCGGCGGTTCCTTACCACCGCTGTGAAAAGATCTGGGAAAAATTTCTCGGACTTTTTCAACTGATGATATTATTAAGCACGGCGGCCTTTAGTCGACCAAGACCGCGGAGACTTTTTGCAATAGGTCAATTTCTTTTGTTTAGTCGCGAGAGTTATGAAGCGCAGCAGGGCCATCAGGCGATCCGCGCAACATTGGCCGATGACCTTGAGCTGGCTCGCCTCTGTCTCGGCCGTGGCGGGCGATACGCAGCAGAAGGTCAGACGACCGTTTTCCGAGTGCAAATGTATGAGAGCATTCCTAAATTCATCAAAGGCTGGCGTCGCATATTCCGCTTGGGGTTTAAGCATGCCTCGATTTTGTCGGTCGTTGAGATCTATTTTGTTGTTGCAGCTTTAACGGCCAACATGCGATTTTTCTACGCGCCAATTTTCTGCCAGCTCTGCGCTTTTTCTTCACTTTTCGTGCTGTGGCGGGTTCAGCGGCGCTTCGGAGATTTTTCGGGCTGGGGAATTCTTCTTTGGCCGGTGGGACTGCTGACCTTTATTTTCGTCTCCGGCTTGGCAGTTTATGATTTACTCACCTCGCAAGGCTTTGAATGGCGGGGACGCAGCTATCAGACCTCGGGCGAAGGTTGATCTTTGCGCAAACTCTGAGTAGTCTGGCTCGCGATGCTTCAATTCATTCTCATCATCATTCTGACGTTTTTTGCGATGGAAATTTTTGCCTACTTTGCGCATAAGTATCTCTTCCACGGCGTGCTTTGGTTTTTGCACCGTTCCCATCACGAATTGCGGAGCGGAGTATGGGAATGGAACGACGTCTTCGCTCCTTTTTTCGCCTGCATTGCGATTTTAGGAATGGGCGGCTGGCTCGCGCCGGAACTCCGTTGGCTGACGTTTCCGATCGGGACAGGAATGACAATTTATGGTGGCGTGTATTTTTTCATTCATGACATGTTCACGCATCGGCGCTTTGGCGTTCTAAATTTTAAAAACTCAAAACTTCTTAAATTGCGATCGGCGCATCGACATCATCACGCGAATGTTTCGCACGCAGGCCAAGAGCCATTCGGATTCGTTTGGTACGGAGATGTGAAACGGGGTGCGCCCCGTGGGTCCGCGAGCGAGCCTGCAGAAACCATTCGCGGTGACAATGAGTCGTCAGCAAAGAGTGCGACGAAGTCAGTATTACGAAATTCGGCGCTCGCTCTGGCGATTGGGATGGCGGCACTCGTCGGAACTCGTTGTGCTTCGATCAGTCGGCAGATTTTGAGTGAGCCTAAAGTGACTTTTTCTTCGGTGGGGATCCGAGATTTCAACCAAGATGGTGCGACAATACTTTTTGGCATTCTGGTTGAAAATCCAAACCCACTTGCCCTCTACGTTGACACGTTGAAATATGATGTGGAGATTGGTGGAAAACTCATCAGTTCAAGTCACATCGAAAAAGCGGCGTCGGTTCCGGCGCATGGTAAAGCGGTGGTGGAACTTCCTGTTCCGGTCAAATTCAGTGACCTGTTTCAATCTCTCAGCGATCTTTTTGGAAATGGGACTACGAGCTACCATTTGAAGGGCGAAGCCAAAGTCGCGGTCTTTACACTTCCATTCGATCAATCTGGAAAAATAAAAATTCGATGAGCCAGCCAGTGACACTGTCGAACCCAGCATTGCCTGCAAATACTTCCACTCCCACGTTGAGCGTTGAAACACGCACGCTCTATATATTTCGGCATGGTGAAACGGATTGGAATCAAGAGGGGCGCATGCAAGGTGGAACGGATATTCCTTTGAATGCCAACGGGCGCCAGCAGGCCGAGGTTTTGAGAGAATTTTTTAAACGAAATCCGGTCGAGGCGTTTGTGAGTAGTGATTTGCAACGCGCAAAAGAGACTGCTCAAATTGCGATGGATCAGCTGGTGCTTCCTTTTTTTATTGAGTCTAGAATTCGCGAGACCAATCTCGGAGTGATCGAAGGCCTCACGCGTCCCGAGCTGCTCGTGAAGCTCGGTGAAGATGCATGGAGCTCTTGGGTTGCGATGGACCAACCGGATTTCCGTTTTCCAGGCGGTGAGTCTAAGCAGGAGCACATGTTGCGGTTTCGCTCGGGAATCGAAAGTATTTTGATGTCTTGCACGGCCAGAACGTTTGGTGTCGCGACTCATGGAGGGGCGATGCGCCGATTTATTCATTATGTGCGCCCGGAGTTGGCCGAGCCGATGATGATTCCCAATTGCACTGTTTTCAAGTTTACGGCTCGGTATGGTGGCAATGGTCATACCGATATCAGCACTGGCCTGTTCACTTGGACCATGGAGCTAGCTCCGCAGATCTGAGAAGAAGATTCAGTCGCGCGGTGGGACCGAATTTCAAGTCGCTGAAAATCTGACAGAAGTGCGCCCCCAATGTCTCACCTAACTCTTTAGAATTCGCAAGTTTTTGCAAAACTGAGTCGCACCTAATAGACTCGCTCTTAAGATGCGAAAATGGACTCTACGAAATTCTGCACAATCACTCAAGCCAACTTCGATGTTCGATCAAGCAGATCTTATCGAGGATTTGCTCGGCTCTACATGCCTGCCTGAAACGTTGGGCGGAAACTTCTTCGATCGCACGACTGGTCGGCAAATTGCCTTCAGTCGTGAGAGTGACACAAGCGTGTCAGGTTCTCTCGGAATCCCACGTCGTCGTTCACGCAAGCTAGTTCGCTGGCTTCGAAATGTGGCTCTTACGGTGGTTTGGGTTTTTGGTTTGAGCGTGGCATGGGTGATGGTGGATTCATTTATGCCAATTCCTGTTACATCGTTGATGGGGATTCGAGTGTTCGAGGCAGTTGCTGCCGGAAAACCCCTTCATTTTGAAAAAAGCTGGGTGTCGATTGATAGAATCAACGCCGCACTTCCGGCCGCCGTTCTTGCTGGCGAAGACACGCGCTTTTTTGATCACAATGGATTTGATTTCGATGCGATTCAAAAAGCGATTGAGCACAACACTCAACTAGCAGATAGCGCCTTACTTCCTGGATCAGGTTTGACGAAAGCCAAGCGCTTTCGACTTCGCGGTGGGAGCACGATCAGTCAGCAGACGGCTAAGAACGTATTTTTGTGGCCAGCGAGAAGTTGGCTTCGCAAAGGCGTCGAGGTGTACTTTACGGCATTAATTGAATTGCTTTGGACCAAAGAACGCATTCTAGAAGTTTATTTAAATGTGGTTGAATGGGGAGACGGTATCTACGGGGCCGAGGCTGCTTCGGAATTTTATTTTCACAAGCCTGCTGCGCATTTGACTTCGCGTGAAGCAGCCCTGCTCGCTGCCGTGCTTCCAAACCCTCGAAAATTTTCAGTGCTTCGTCCTACCGGCTACACGCTCTTTCGCGAAGGAACGATCCGTGCTCGCATGCCGGTCACAACCGAATTCATTCAACAAGCACAACGTAAGTAGTTGGATTTTTTTAGGCGCTGAACTATTTTGATTGGCTTATGCAAAACGACGCGCGCCTCTCATCTGCCAATGCCAATGTTACTGCCAATGTTACTGCCAATGCCATTTCCATACTGAATTCTCATGACCTCCTTTTGCCGATTCTGATCGGTTGCATCGGTGGCGCCCTTGGCTTGATTTATTATTTTGCATTGACTGGGCTTCTTGAGCTGGTCTGGTCACATCTTTTACATGTGGATATTAGAAATTTCGCATGGCTCCC